>JBLIMI010000129.1:0-8021 GCA_047638655.1 Minisyncoccia bacterium
CCCAAACCGACTGGCCGAAACGTTGCGGCCATGGCATTCGATGATCCGATTCTGGATTTTGGCAAGGTCTGGGATGTAGACGAGTTGGTGGGGGAGTTTGCCTTCACAAACAACGGGGGCAAGGCGCTCGTGATCTCGGAGATCAAACCGAGTTGTGGTTGCACGACCACCGAGCTGGATCGCATGCGTTTTGAGCCAGGTGAAGGCAGCTCCATTCGAGTTGTCTGGAAACCGAAAGGGTTCGGGAGTCAGGCCAAGACGATCACCGTGCATTCCAATGGCGAGGGTCCGGGAATCGACATGTTGACCATCCGTGCGGAGATTCAGCCCTTCGCCAAGTTCGCGGAGAATCCGGTGCGCCTGGGAATCGTGCGGGAAGGAACCGGCTACAAGAAGTTGGTTCACCTGAGCTGTGAAGATCCTGACTTTGAATTGCTCGAGGTGCTCAGCGGAAGTCGTTTCTTGACTGCCACCGATATGGGGCGTCAGGCGAACGGCTCCCAACAGATTGAAATTGCGTTCGTTCCCGAAACGCCCTGGGGCAAACAGACATGCTCAGTGCAGGCGCGCATCCGCGCTCGAGTGGAGGGCCACGATGAGCCCGTCGAACACACGGCTGTGTTGTCGGTCAGTGCGGACTTCTTTGGTGAGTTGCGTGTCGAGCCAACGCTTTTTGCTGTTGGGTACGTTCCTCTCAAGGGCACATTCGAGCGCTCCGTGCGCTTGCTTCACGTGAACAATCAACCATTCCTGGTGACCAAGGCCGAGGTGCTCGACTCACGCCCCCCGGGCATGCAGATTCTGATCGAACCGTACACCAAGGGCTACCAGCCTGGAGTGATGTTGAAGCTCAAAGGCAACGCTCACGACTACGAAGGTCTCGTGCGGGGGACAGTGCGCTTTGAAACCAATATCCCCGGGGAGATGGCGCGCACGATTCCGATCATGGGAATCGTTCGTAAATGAGCGAGCACCCGGCGGCGCAAGACAACCCGGTTCCCTGGGGACGCCGATTACTGGCGTTGAGTCTCTTGCCCCTGGGACTGGTGGCGGTTCGCGTCGCCGCGCTGAATCCAGAATGGGTGGAAGAGCACTACTCAATCTCATTCTTCCCACGGATCCGTGGGGGTGCCCAAGCCTTGTCGAGGCTTGTGGCGACCAATCTAATGGAGGTGGTTCTTGCGCTGGTGCTGGCGGTCACCTGCATGCGCTTATTGGGTGCCGCCGTGGACCTCCTGCGGGGTAGGCGCTCCCTCAGGAACCTGTTCGCTCACGGATTCTCACGGGTCCTACGGGGCCTCGGTTTGCTGTACTTCTTGTTCTTGGTCTGTTGGGGGTTCAACCATGCCCGCCAGCCATACGCCGTGCATGCGCAGCTTGAGCCGAAGCCTGTCGAGCTTGAGTCACTGACCGCACTGATGGATTCACTGGTTCAGCAGTGCAACGAACTTCGGATCCAGTTGGAGGGCGCGGATCTCTTGCTTGGCGACCAAGCCTTTGGAGTCGATGGCCGCATCCTCGCTAGCTACGGGAAACTGGCAGCGCACACTCCTATTCTGAGTTCGGATCCACCCATCCTACGACAGGCCTATGCATCTCCCTTGCTCTCGCTGCTCGGGGTCTCGGGCATCTATTCCCCCTTTACGGGTGAAGCGCATCTCAATGCAGAAATTGTTCCCTGGTTGAAGCCCATGGTGAGCGCTCACGAGATTGCGCACTTCAAGGGCTTTGCAAGGGAAGACGAAGCCAACTTCATCGCCTGGCAGGTTTGCTCATCGTCACCCGACTTGGGCTTGCGCTACTCGGCGGCGATGGTGGCACTGATGTACGTGCGAGGAGCGCTGGAACTCGAGGCGCCGCAGCAGGCCGCACGCCTGCAAGGGAATCTCATCGATCAGGTTCAGCAAGACTTCGCTGACAACCATCGCTTTTGGTCGACGCGGCGAGGCTGGCTGATGGAGTTCGGGCAGGCCACCAATGACGCTTACTTAAAGTCCCAGGGCCAGCAAGAAGGCCGCATGAGTTATGGGCGTATGGTGGACCTGCTGGTGGCCGCGAGCGGAGAGTGACGGACGCTCAAGCCCGCTTGCGAAGAACCCACAGTGGGATTTTTCCTAAGGGGCGCTGCTCATCTAACTGGAAGAACATCTCGGCAGCCTTGCGAATGGCCACCGGATCGTAGGCGGCTTCCAGGTTCAGGCTTTTGGCCCTTGCTTGGATGTGTCGCGGCAAGGCCTCGAAATGGATGCGGTTGGAGAACACCAGGCGGTCCTCTGTGACCTTTGCGAGCCGCTCGAATAGCTCCCGGTGATCGGGGATGTGGGAATCGCTGCGATCGCTTCCAAGGAAGAGATAGGGATACGTGTTGATCAAGAGCACCGTGCGGAATGGGCCGCCCGCATCCGAGATGCTCAACGCGCACTCGTCCAGAGTTTGCTGCTTGAACTGAACCTGGTTGAGCCCGAGGTGTTCGGCCACTGCGCGGCTGGCTTGCAGGTCGGGTTCGTGCACGTCGATGCCCACGGCGCGCCGGCAGCTTAATTTCAGCGCCGCGTCGAGCACAAAGAAACCCTTTGAAGATGACAGGTCGAGCAAGTCATCCAACGGCGCAGCATAGTGCTTCTTGATGCGCCGCAAGCGCCGCCACAACTTCCACGAAGGGCGTAGTTTTCCGCGCACCACGCGGTAGTCGAGGTTGTGCGGATACGAGTCGCCAATGTAGGCGGCGACTTCTGGATCGAGGCCGTTCATCAACCCGTTGGTTCGGATTCTCTTTCGTCCGTGCTCTTCAATGCTCTGTTCAGTGCAAAGGCGCCCAGCACTGCCGCTAGCAGGCAGAAACTCGCTGATTGAACCTGCTCCACGAGGTAGTACCCCATGGCGAGCATCAAGCCGTAACACAGGCCCAGTCCACCGAGAATGCCGGTCAGAATCATTCCGCCTTCGCGACGTGGCAACACCTCGGGCGCCAGTACGGCAACCGGACCCCACCAGCCCGCCGGCCGTACCTTGCGATAGAACGGGAGCAACTCACGCGGATCTTGCTTCTTGCCAAAGACGGTGACCAGCAGCGCACAGAGGCTGGAAATGGCCACAACAATCACCATTCGACCTTCCGGCGCCAGGACTCCCCCCGGCGAGAGGGGAGTGTCGGCCCAGGAAATGTTCATGGTCGTCAGGGCGATCGTGGCGCTTGCGCTCGACAGCATGGCCGTGATTTCCGTGCCCGCTCGAATGCGCCACCAGTGCCAGCGCAGGACATAGATCGGTCCCACGCCTGACAGGAAGGTCATGAAGAACAAGAACAGATCCGAGATCGAGTCGCTGGCGGAGGCCAGCAAGCCGGCCATGCCCAAGACCACCACGCTGGCGATGCGGGCCACCTGGATGTAGTGATGGCTGGACGCCTGCGGCTTGAAGAAGCGCCGGTAAATGTCGTTCACGAAGAACGAAGAAGCGAGATTGACGTGGGTGTCGATCGTGGACATGAAAGCCGCCAGGAGTGAAGCGACCACGAGGCCTAGCAGACCGACGGGAAGGAAGCGGCGCATCATGACCACGTAGGCTCTTTCCGAGTCGCTGCGGGCCAGGAGATCTCCGGCTTCCACGGCTTGGCCTTCCTTGACCTTTGCCTCGGCTTTCCAATCATCCGCCGTACCTGGGAGAGTGAAGGACACTTCTTCCAGCGTGCCAGCGGGTGTACGCAGGGTGATGTGTTGAGCGGCGACTTCTTCGACCGTGCCCGCCATGGGGGCCATCACTGTCAATTTGGGCAAGACGAGCAAGGAGGCCAAGCCAACCATGATCCAAGGCCAGGGTCGCAGCGCGTAATGGGCCACGTTGAACCACATAACGGCCAACACCCCGTCCCGTTCGTTGCGCGATGCCGCGATGCGTTGGACGGTGGTTCCCGTGCCGTCCACGTTTTCGGCAGCCCACCAGGCAATGCCAAGATAGACAGCCAAGGCCGCCACGGGTGTTGTCCAGAAACTCGCATCGAAGACTGTGCCCTCTCCGGGCACAGGGAAGAAGCGCAGAGTGTTCTCGGTGAAGGGCGCGCCGGCTTTGGCCGCTTCTAGAATGCCCTCGGAGCCGCCGACGGCGGACCAGCTGAGCCATGCCAAAGAGACGGCTCCCACCATGGCCATGATGAACTGCACGAAGTCCGTCATCACAACGCCCCAAAAGCCCGCCATCAGCGAGTAGCCCAGGGCGATCACGCAGCCGATCACCAGAGCTAGATTGGGATCGATCTCGAGCAAGACTTCCATGGTCTTGCGGGCGGCAAGCAGCACCCAGCAAAGAACCATCGTGTTGGTGATGCCCGCGTGCAATCCGCCAAGGATGGCCCGCAGCCAAGCGGCAGCCGGGCCGCCATAGCGCAACTCCGAGAGTTCGGCCTTGGTCATCACGCCGCCCCGGCGCCAACCGCGGGCGAAGAGGAACACGGCCAGCATTCCGCCACCGCAATAGCACCACCAGAGCCAGTTCTTCCAGATGCCAAAGTCGCGCACCCAGCCGCTGATGACCAGTGGGGTGTCCGCGGCGAAGCTCGTGGCCACCATGGACGTACCCGCGATCCACCAGGGGAGCGTGCGACCGGAGAGAAAGAATTCGTCCACGTCTCGACTGGCCCGCTTGGAGTAGTAGACCCCAACCGCCAGGGCGAAAATGACGTAGGAAGCGACGATCAGCCAGTCGAGAGCGTGCAATGCCATGGGGCAAGTGTAGCTTTCTGGGGCCCGGATCCCGAAGGCTCTTGCACGGTTGCCCGGAGGAACTCACCTTGGAACGAGGGCCAGCGGTTGCTTCCAGGGGCACCTACCCGAATAATCGGTGCCATGGCCAAGTTCCAGCGACACATTTTCATCTGCACCAACCTGCGCGGGGAAGACGACACCCGTGGCTCCTGTACGAGCCGTGGTGGTGCTGAAGTGGCCTCGGCCTTCAAGAAGAAGCTCTACGCCCGAGGATTCAAGCGCGTTGTCCGCGCCAACAAGGCCGGTTGCCTCGATCAGTGCGCCCAGGGCTGCGTGATCGTGGTTTATCCGGACAATGTCTGGTACGGGGGCGTGACTGCCGAGGATGTGGACGAGATCATCGAAGAGCACATCGTGAACGGTCGTACCGTGGAGCGCTTGCGCATCGCCGACAACGAATTGACCGGGATCGAGCCCGAGGACCAAGAAACCCATGATTGACGTTGTATTGGATGAGGAGGAGAAAGGGCTGATGCGCAAGATCCTCCGTGCCCAGGCTTATCGTCAAATGATGGCGGCCAACATCCTCGGGCACGGGTTGAAGTACCTGGTCGACCCCGAGGGTCGTCTCGGCATCGTTCAGGACATGCAGCACATCTTGACACAGGTCAGTCGCGTGCAAGCTCTCTACACGACGATTGATGGGGGCGACATCCGCCACGAAGCGGCCGCCCGCATGGACCGCATTCCCTATCCCGCCACGCGCTTCGAGCTCGCCACGTTCTTGGCCACTTCCGACGCTGCAGAGGAATTGGCGATGAAAAGTTACGTGGACTCCAAGTGCAAGATCTTCGCCGCCATCGCCCGGGACGACTTGCAATACGAACGCCAGGCCACCAAGCGCAGTCAGGCGCTGTTCGAGGAATTTGCCGCGGATGTCTCGCAGGCACCTCTGGTGCAGCAGGTCTTGCGCCGTTGGTTGGTGATCTGCCTGCTCTCTTTGGGAAGGCCGGGAACGGCAGGGGATCGGCGGGTGCAGGAACTTGGCTTGCGGCGATTGAGCGTGGCTGAGTCGGTGACGGAGTACCTGGAGCGTCTACAGCCGCTGATCGAGATGGCAGGACTCACGCCCGATGACTTGCGGGACGCGGGCATCGAACTCCCGGTCTGACTGGCTCTGAACGGTACCGCACGCTTGTGGGGGCCGGAAGTTGCTAAGCTGTTCGGCCCCTGGCCCTCCTCTCTTGTCCATCTCAGCTCACCATGTCCGGTTCATCTCTCACCCTCTTCGATCTGGTTCCTGGCAAGGTCCTCGCCGACCGCTACCGAATCAAGGAATCCTTTCGTCAAGGAGGCATGTCAGCGACTTTCATCGTCGCCGATGCCGAGACCGATGAAGATCGTGAGCTGCAGGTTTTTCCCGCGGCCCTCTTCGACAAGAAGCAACAAGCGGATGAGTTCGCTGACCACCTCCGCGCCTGGTGCGAGATTGCCTCACCTGCCGTGTTGGGCGTGCACGAAGTGATCGTGCGCGAGGATGGCAGCCTGTTCTTGGTGACCGACGTGCCGTGCGGGGGCTCCATGCGGGATTGGATTAGCGAGCACAAACACATGGCCTTGCCCGATGTGTTGACCCTCGGTCTGCATCTCTTGCATGGTTTGGAGCAAATCCATGCGGCTGGGCAAGTGCACGGTGACATCAAACCGCACTCGATTCACATGGATGGTGGTCCTTCAAAGGCGGTGCTCGTGGACGGCGGCATCACCTCGGGGCTTTGGAGCGCAAAGCACCTTGGCGACAAGACCGCGCTGATTGGCACACCGTTCTATGCGCCGATCGAACAGTTTGGCGGCGAGTCCCCCGACGTTCAGTCCGATATCTACAACGTGGCCACCGTGCTTTATGAACTGTGCACGGGCGTCGTGCCCTGGCCCGGCTCCAGCTTCCTCGAGATCTTTCAGGCCAAGCTGGAGAAGCGTCCGCCGTCGATGACGAGCCGCAACCGTGAGATTGAAGTGCCCTCGGACATGGAGAACGCAATCGTGGGTGGTCTGCTTGCGGACAGGCGCGAGCGCTACAGCGATGCGAAATCGTTCCGGGCTGCTCTTGAGGAAGTGGCCGCACTCTAGCTTCCGGGCACGAAGGACTTAGCTACCACGTGACTGAACTCAACGGATCCCGCTGCGAGGATGTGACGGGGAGGTTTGCCCCGCCCACGATTGCGATATTACCCATGGGGTCGACGGAGCCTCATGGACCGCATCTGCCACTCGACACAGATGCGATTCTGGCAGCCGAGTGTGGGCGCCGCACGGGGCACTTGCTTGAAGCCGCCGGGGTTCCCGCAGTGGTCCTGCCGACCATCCCTTATGGCGTGACCCGTCTGGCCCAGGAATTTGATGGCGGGGTGACCCTTCGACCGGGGACTCTGTGGTCCTTGGTGGAGGATGTGCTGCTCTCGCTACAGCAGGATGGTGTCCGGCAATTGGTCATTTGCAACGCCCACCACGAGTACGAACACGACCGAATCCTGCGCAACATATGTACGGACTACTGCAGGCGCGGCGAGGGTCTCTGTCAGGCGATCTTCCCAGAGCGCAAGTCGCCCGGACCCAACACGACGGAGGAGGACTGCTTCGGGGGCATGCACGAGACATCGATGATGCTCGCCGCTTCCCCCCAAAGCGTCGACTGGGAGCGCGTTCAGTCCCTCGAGGATGTTGAGTTTGAACTCCCGAAGCCCTGCGCAGGCAAGAATCGCAGCCTGCTAGAGATGGGACTGCACATGGGATACATCGGTGCCCCGCGCAGAGCCACCAAGGAGATGGGGGAGAGGTTGCTCGCCGAGTGGGCTCAAGATCTAGTCGGTGGTTGTGTTGAGGTCTGGCCCGACCTCTTTGAATCCAGCTAGGGATTGTGCAGGAAACGGGGGCGACACCGCTCTCGTGATGCCGCCCCCCAAGGTCCCCCGTCGAGGATGACCCTCCGGCCCCCTGGGGCCGGAAATTGCTCAATCCGGCTTCGCGGTCTTTGGCGCTCCGCCCCTGGTGTGATGGAGCGAGATGTCGCGCTTGGATTACGAGCAAAGTCCAAGAATTCTGTCTCAGGCAAGAGTCGGGCAGTTCTCGTCGAATATCAGTAATCCACTCGCGGGTGGCCGCTCATTGGTGGTGATTCGGGCGACGAAACGACTTCGCCGCCGATCCAAGGAAAACCCGTCTGGAGACTCGACATGACACTCAACCAAATCCGCACCATCGCCCTGATCGCACCCCTTTCTTGTTTCACGAGCTGTGCTGCCATATTCACCGGCACCAACT
>JBLIMI010000130.1:0-8009 GCA_047638655.1 Minisyncoccia bacterium
CGGCGATGTAGGGGGCTGCGCTGCCGAGTTTCCAGTAGAGGGTGCCGCCGAGGATGGGGCCGACGGCGCGCGAGAGGGATCCCATGGAGCGGAAGGTTCCGAGGGCTAGGCCTTGGTGTTCCTGTGGGCTGTAGCGTGAGACGAGGGCTGTTAGGCAAGGCATGGTGAAGGCCGAGCCGAGGGACATGAAGAACAGTCCGAGGTAGAGAGTTGCTGGAGAGTGGGCGAAGGCGATGGCTAAGAAGCCTGGGGTGGTCAACAGGACGCCTAGCTTGGTCAAGCTGCGCTCGCCGTACTTGGGCACGAGTCGTCGCACTAAGGCTCCCTGGACGAAGGCGATTGTTAAGCCGACGAATACGAACATCATGGCGTTTTGACCTACGCTGAAATCGAGACGCTCGACGGTGAGAAAGGTCAGGGTGAACTCGATGGCGCTGAAGGCGGCCAGGTACAGGAAGTACGCGATGTTTGTGGAGCGTACTCCGGGGGAGTCGATGCGGCGTAGGACGCGGAAGGGATTGAGGGTGCGTTCTCGCGGGCCCTTTCCCCGTCGGTCGAGAGGGTGTGTCTCTGGGAAACGAGACAGGGCCCAAGAGAGGTTGATGATGGAGAGCACGAGGGCGGCCAGGGCAGCGGCGCTGAAGGGGTTGAGACCGTAAGCGCTGCCGGCGGGCCAGAGTTCTTGCAGATTCCATCCCATGGCGAGGCCACCGATGGCTGGACCAAGTACGAATCCTAATCCGATGCCGGCACCGAGCATGCCCATGCCCTTGGCGCGTTCGGGGCCGCTGCTCGTGTCGGCTACCACCGCTGATGCGGTCGAGATGTTTCCCGCCATCATGCCGCCCAGGAGTCGTGCGACGACCAACATCAGAAACGAGCCGGCAAAGACCCAGACCAAGTACGAGAGCGCGGTTCCTGCAAGAGTGATCAGCAGTGTTGGGCGGCGACCATAGCGATCGGAGAGTCCGCCCCAGATCGGAGCAAACACAAACTGCAGAGCGGAGTAGATCGAGCCCAAGAGGCTTCCGAACAGCACGATCACTGGCCAGTCTCCCTGGCCTTCCGGAACGAAGCCTGCCAGAGTATCCACCACCTCAGCGATGAGGCTGCCGGGACCCTCGAGAGCCAGGTAGTGCTCCAGGATCTGCGGGAAGAGCGGGAAGATGATCGAGAAGCCCACCACGTCGATGAAAACGGTGAGGAAGACTAGGCCCAGGACGCTCTTCGGTTTTTGATTCATGCTTGGCTCGCGCAGGCGCTGTAGGCCTGGGGATGGCGGACTGTGTTCCATACCGCCTTGGGCAGAACACCGTGCAAGGCGACGATCGGCAATGCAAGGGCGCGAGCACATTCGCTATCCTTCAGCTATGCAAAACACATTGGCCTTGATTGTTCTCCTGGTGGTTGCGTTCCTGGTTCCGCCCACGGGGTCGGAGTCGCAGTTGCCCTACGAGTACGAGGAAAGGCAAATGGAAGGTTGGACCGTGCTGGTGCAACGGGAATTGATGGCCGATGAAGACCTTTGCCAACGGGTCACCTCGGTGCTCGAGGTGAAGTTGTGGGAAATCGAAACGCGTTTGCCACAAGCGGTCGTCGAGCGCTTGCAGTCCGTCAAGATTCGTCTTCACCTGGATCGGGCAGGTTGCGCCGGGGGTGTTTATCACCCATCACAAGAGTGGTTGCGGGAACACGACTTTCCGGAGGACTGGGCGCGCGGTATTGAGTTCGGCAACGCACGCAACTTTCTCTCTTGGGGCAGACAGCAACCCGCCATGGTGCTGCACGAATTGGCGCATGCCTGGCATCACCAAGTCCTGGGCTACGAGCGGAAGGAGGTGATCGAGGCCTTCGAACAAACAGAGCGAGAGCAAACGTTGGATGAAGTGCTGTACGTCACTGGAGGTGCTAAGCGGGCCTACGCATTGAACAATCCGCAGGAATTCTTTGCTGAGATGAGCGAAGCCTGGTGGGCCACGAACGACTTCTTTCCTTTCGTCCGCGTCGAGGTACAAGAGAGCTTTCCGCACGTCGTGGGCATGCTGGAGAGTTGCTGGAAAATGCCCGACTGATGTCAGGACGTGGGACGGACGGTGCAGGGGACGAAGAAATTGCTGATGGGAGCGCTCGCACAGCTCTCGCAGGCGGGACTTCGGATGTGGCGGGCCAGAGGCGGTTGTCAAAATGCCTCGAGTGGGGTCACAATGGCAGCGTGATTCCTATCCCGTCGATCCAGGAGCTGATCATGACCCCTCGTCTCCCGCACTATTTCACTCTCGCGATCCTCGCTGGGATGCTCGCTTCGCCGCTCCGCGCCCAAACCACCGAACTCGTGACGCACGGTATTGATGGACAAACCAATGCGGAAGCGATCTACGCCGAGATCACCGCAGATGGCCGTTATGTGACGTTCCAAAGTCCCGCCACGAACCTGGTGGTGGCGGACACCAACGGATCTCCCGACTGTTTCATGTACGACCGCGAGAGCGGACAAACCGTTCGCGTTAGCGTCAGCAGCAGTGGCGCAGAAGCGCAAGCGGGTGGGCTCGAGCCCGTGATCTCCTTCGACAACCGTTACGTCACGTTCTATTCCCTGAGCGACGACTTGGTGGCCAGCGACGGAAACGGCAAGTTCGACATTTTCTTGCACCACTTGCCCACGGGAACGACCTCGAAGATCAGCGAGGCAACGAATGGTGCCGATGCCAACGGAGGCAGTCGCTACCCAGTGTTGTCGTTCAACGGGCGCTACATCGCCTTTGAGTCCAAGGCCAGCAACCTCGTCAGTGGAGACAGCAACTCCCTGCGGGATGTGTTTGTGCATGACCGGGTGACGGGAGTGACCAGCCGCGTCAGCGAGTCGGGCACTGGGCAGCAGGGCAACGGTGAGTCGGTGGATGCGTTTATCTCTCCCGACGGGCGTTATGTCGCTTTTGAAAGCGATGCGACCAATCTCGTTCCGGTGGACACTAATGCTCGTCGGGATGTCTTTGTCAAGGACCTTCAGACTGGGGCGGTGATCCTCGCGAGCGTTGACTCGGCGGGCCTGCAAGGGAACCGTGATAGTCAGAATGCTTCCCTCTCAGAATTTGGGTTGCGCATTGCCTTCTCGAGCAACGCCTCCAACCTGGTGCCCATGGACGCAAATGGTTATGAGGATCTATTTGTTCACGACCTCGCGACGGGCATCACGGAGCGCATCAATGTTTCGACCGCCGGGGAACAAGGGCACATTGGTGCCTACGAGGTGATTCTCTCTCCGGATGGAGGCTTTGCCGTCTTCTTCTCTGGCGCTTCGAATCACGTTCCGAACGACACCAACTCCGACCTGGATATCTTTGTCCGTGACATCGGAGCGGGAACCACAGAGCGCATTAGCATTGGATCGCTGGGACAGGAAGGGACGGGAGAGTGCTTGTACCCCGCCATTTCCGACGGCGGACGGTACATCGCGTTTGACAGCACATCGGACAATCTGGTTGTGGGCGACAGCAACGGCGTTGGCGACATCTTCATCGTGGATCGTTACAGCCCTTTCTCGCCCTATTGCTCAGGGGATGGCTCGCTCACGACGCCTTGTCCTTGCGGCAACAATGGAGACGAGGGACACGGCTGTGAAAACTCCGCTGGGCTCGGAGGCGCGACTCTCGTGGCGAGCGGGAGCACCGAGGCCGATTCAGTGTTGTTCTATGCAACGGGACTGCCGTCGAGCACGGTCACAGTATTGCTCCAAGCCCAGAACGATTCCTCCAACCCGGGCATCTCCTTTGGAGATGGAATCCTGTGCGCCACCGGCGCCATCAAGCGCCTCTACGTCAAGGTTGGCAACGCAGGAACCATCAGCGCCCCCGGAGCCGGTGACCTCAGCATTCAGGAGAGGTCCGCGGCCCTGGGCGATCCGCTTGTGCCGGGAACGACTCGCTACTACCAGGTCTACTACCGGGACGCCAATGGCACGTTCTGTCCGCCGAACACGTTCAACACATCAAACGGAATTCAGATCGATTGGTAGATCCCGAGGGATCGCTGAATCTGCCACTGAACCTGATCCAAGGGGAGGCCGTTCCTCGCGGGCGAGGCAATTGGTTCGTCCCAATGCTTGAGCGGTTCTAGCGTTGGAGAGCGCAGAACTTGTCAACCGCGGCGGAGTAGCGGTCTGCATTTCTTAGCACGAAGCTCTCCGCAAGCCTGCTTGGGTGAACTCGTCTAGCGGTTTGACGCCAACAACTTCTCCGCCTCTTGCAAGCTGACTCCACGCCGGGTGGCGTAATCATTGACTTGGTCCGGAGCGACGCGCCCCAAGTTGAAGTAGTGGGCTCGCGGGTTCGCGAAGTAGAGACCGCACACACTGGCGGCGGGCAACATGGCGCAGGACTCGGTCAACTCGAGTCCAATGTCCGATGCCTTCAAGAGTTGGAATAGGTCGCGCTTGGGTGTGTGGTCGGGGCAGGCCGGGTAGCCGAACGCCGGACGGATGCCCCGGTGTTTTTCCGCGTTGAGGTGTTCCTTGTCGAAGTCGCCGTCGGCAAAGCCCCACTGACGCCGCACGCGTTGGTGATTGGCGCTGGCGTAGGCTTCTGCCAGGCGGTCAGCCAGTGCTTGGAAGAGGATTGCGTTGTAGTCGTCACCGGCCGCCCGGTACTGCTCGACCTGCTGCGCGACGCCGATGCCCGCGGTGACGGCAAAGGCGCCCAGGTGGTCCTTGCGTCCGGAATCGGCGGGAGCCACGAAATCCGACAGGCAACGGTTCGGCGTTCCATCATCGAATGCGTGCTGCTGGCGGAGTAGCGGAAAGCGTACGGCGACTTCCCGTCTAGTCTCGTCGCTGTAAAGCAGCACGTCGTCTCCATCTGAGGCAGCGGCCCAGAATCCGTACACGGCCCGTGGACTGATCAGGCCCTTTCCGATGATCTGCTTCAGCATGTCTCGCGCGTTGCGGTACAGCTCCGTGGCCACAGTTCCATAGACCGGGTCGTCCAGTATCTGAGGGAAGGTTCCCTTGAGTTCCCAGGTTGTGAATAGGAAGGTCCAGTCGATGTACTTGGCGATCTTGGAGAGAGCATCATCGGTGATGATCTTCTTGCCCAGGAATTCAGGGGTGGGTAGTTCGGCTTGCTCGAAGTCGATCCGGACGGGATTTGCGCGCGCTTCATCAAGTGGGCGCAAGGGCTTGCGCTTGGCCTCAAAACGCTCCCGTTGCTTGGCTTGTTCCTCGATGTTGCGGGCGTCGAAGAGCGGGCGTTTGCTCGCGTCGAGCAAGGACGCCACCGTGCCCACCGAGCGCGAGGCGTCGTGCACATGCACCACGCTGCCGGAGAACTTGGGCGCAATCTTGACCGCCGTGTGAGCCTTGCTCGTGGTGGCGCCGCCGATTAGCAAGGGAAGATGAATGCCCTGGCGTTCCATCTCGCTGGCCACACCGACCATCTCTTCCAACGAAGGAGTGATCAACCCGGAGACGCCAATCATGTCGACATCGTGTTCGATCGCCGCTTTGATGATGGTTTCCGTGGGGACCATCACGCCGAGGTCAATGACTTCGTAGTTGTTGCAGCCGAGCACAACGCCCACGATGTTCTTGCCGATGTCGTGCACGTCGCCTTTGACGGTCGCCATCAAGATCTTGCCGGCGCGAATGGGCTTGTCCGTGGACTGTTCCATGTAGGGATCGAGCCAGGCCACAGCTCTCTTCATGGCGCGGGCGCTCTTGACTACTTGCGGCAGGAACATCTTGCCATCGCCGAAGAGGTCTCCGACGACCGTCATTCCGTCCATCAACGGGCCCTCAATCACGAGTAGGGGCTTGCCGAGTTCCTTGTAGGCTTCCTCGGTGTCCGAGTCGATGTAGTCCGTGATTCCGTGCACAAGTGCGTGTTCGAGGCGTTTACTCACCGATTGGTTGCGCCAGGTGAGATCCACGACCTGCTTCTTGCCTTTGGCACCCACGGTCTCCGCCATGGCGATCATGCGCTCTGTGGCGTCTTCGCGGCGGTTGAGGATCAAGTCCTCCACATGCTCCAGCAACTCCGCTGGAAGGTCCTCGTAGACTTCTAGTTGCCCTGCGTTGACGATGCCCATGTCCATTCCCGCGCGGATGGCGTGGTACAGGAATGCGGAGTGGATGGCCTCGCGCACGGTGTTGTTGCCGCGAAAAGAGAAGGACAGGTTGGAGACTCCGCCAGAGACCTTGGCCCCGGGGCATTGTTCTTTGATCAGGCGTGTGGCTTCGATGAATGCCACTCCGTAACCATTGTGTTCTTCGATGCCCGTGCCGATGGCGAGAATGTTGGGGTCAAAGATGATGTCGGTGGGGGGGAAGCCAATCTTCTCCACCAACAAATCGTAGGCACGCTTGCAAATCTGAACCTTGCGTTCGGTCGAGTCTGCTTGACCCTGCTCGTCAAAAGCCATCACGACGGCACCGGCACCGAAACGCTTGATGACCTGGGCCTTCTCCAGGAACTCAGACTCTCCTTCCTTGAGGGAGATTGAGTTCACGACTCCCTTGCCTTGGATGCACTTGAGGCCAGCCTCCAGCACTGACCATTTGGAGGAGTCGATCATGATCGGGATGCGAGCCACTTCCGGCTCGGTTGCGATCAGGTTCAGGAAGGTGGTCATGCACTGCTCGGACTCGAGCATGCCATCGTCCATGTTGACGTCGAGAATGTTGGCGCCGCCGCGCACTTGCTCGACCGCTACGTCGACGGCTTCCTCGTACTTCTCTTCCTGGATCAGACGCCGGAACTTGGCGGAACCGGCCACGTTGGTGCGTTCGCCGACCATCAGGAAGTTGGAGTCCGCATCGACAGGGAGCGACTCCAGACCCGAGAAGTGGGTCACGCTATTGTCGAGTACAGGGATCTCGCGGGGGCGCTTGCGCGCCACAGCGCGGGCGATGGCAGAGATGTGCTCGGGGGTCGTCCCGCAGCAGCCGCCCACCAGGTTCAGCAAGCCGCTGTCGGCGAATTCTGCGAGCAATGCGGCAGTGGTCTCAGGTTCCTCATCGTACTCGCCGAACGCATTCGGCAAGCCTGCATTGGGATAACACGAAACGTAGGTGTCGCACTTGGCGGCAACTTCGGCCACGTACGGGCGCATGTCCTGGGCTCCCAGGGAACAGTTGACACCGATGGCCAGGGGCTTGGTGTGTTGGATCGAGCGCACGAAGGCGTCCACGGTTTGCCCCGAGAGCGTGCGTCCGCTGGCGTCGGTGATGGCCACCGAGATGATGATTGGCAGTCGCACCCCGAGGGCCTCGGAGGCGCGGTCGATAGCGACTAGGGCGGCCTTCGAGTTCAAGGTGTCGAAGATGGTCTCGACGAACAGGATGTCAACTCCGCCTTCGATCAGAGCTCTGGCTTGTTCTTCGTAACTGGCGGACAGACCGTCGAAGTCGATGGCGCGAAAGGAAGGATCGTCCACGTCCGGCGAGAGCGAGAGGGTCTTGGAGGTGGGCCCGATCGCACCGCCCACGAAGCGCGGTTTGTGGGGCGTCTTCTTTGTCCAAGCCGCAGCGCACTCGGCGGCGATGCGAGCCGACTCCCGATTCAACTCGCGCACCAAGGAAGTCGTTTCGTAGTCGGCTTGGGCCACTGAAGTGGCGCTGAAGGTGTTGGTCTCAATGATGTCCGCTCCGGCCGCGAGGAAGTCATTGTGGATGGACTTGATTACGTCCGGGCGCGTCAGGGAGAGCATTTCATTGTTGCCCTGCAGCGACTTGGAGTGATTCTTGAAGCGCTCCCCGCGAAAGTCTTCCTCAGTGAGCCCGTGCTTCTGAATCATGGTGCCCATGGCGCCGTCCATGATCAGAATGCGCTGGGCCATGATTCCCTCCAGCCGTTGGCGCAAGCTGGCACCGCGCACAAAACTCTTGCCGTGACCTGGCATTCCAGGCCGGCTCGGGCTGCCTTGGTGGTTGGAAGGGATGGATTCGTTTGAGTCTTGCATTGGATCGGGGCTAGCGTCCGGCCGTAGGTTTCTCGGCCGTCACTTTGTTCTTCGGGCGG
>JBLIMI010000131.1:0-8005 GCA_047638655.1 Minisyncoccia bacterium
CCGAGTAACTTGCGCGCAGGTCCCGGGCTGCCGGGACCACTCGGTCCAGGAGTCGATGGACCGCCGGATCCCGAACCGGGAGTCAGCGTTGCCTTTCCACCGGCAGCGCCGGTCACCAATGGGCGATCTGCTGCAAGGGCGACGGAATCTCCGGGCCCCTTGTAGGATTTTTCCTTCGAAGACACCCTCGCCGGCGGGCTCTCATTGACTGTCTCTAGCACCGCGCCCTCGGCCACGGTCCGCGCCTCACGGTACACCTCAACGGCCCCCTCAGCCTGCTCCAGGTCACCCTTGGACTTGGTCTCTCTAACGAGTGCGGTGGACGGCCTTGCCTTCAGGGCGCTGCTCTCGGGAGGCCCCGCCTTGCTGCGCTCGAACTGGGCATCTATCCCCAATGCTTGCGCCACTAGATCGGACTCCGAGTCTGCCTGTCTGGGCTTAGGGCTTGACGCACTACCCTTTGCAAACGGCTCATTGCTGATCATCGGCTCTTCTTGCTCGAACTCTTCGTCAGCGAACGAGGGCTCCTCGGGGGGCGCCACGTAGAGCGCCACATCTTGATCTCCAGGGGCCAACCCTTCTTGCATCAAAGCCATCCCGCCCAGCACACCCGTCACAATGGCGGTCATGCCGGCCGCAATGCGCACGCTGTTGGCGTGGTACCAAGGCAAGCGCGGCGGCGTTGGCTTCGACGCCACTCGTTCGAGGGCGGCCATGAATTCCGCCGGCAAGCTCTGCTCTCCGACGCAAGCCGAGGTGACCATGCCGATGGTGGCTTCCAAGCGTGTTTTCTCTGCACGCAATTCTGGATCGTGCCTGAGGCACTCTTCCATGGCCTGCGTCTCGGTAGCATCCAGCTCGCCCAGGACATAAGCGCAGAGCCGTTCGTGGTCGCTCGAGAATGCGTTGCCTTGCTTGTCGTCTTCGTTGTTGTTCTTCATGGCCATTCCTCTAGGCGATCCCCATTCCGTTTCCTGACGATTGTTCTGCTTCCATCAGCGGTGAAAGCGTTCCATTCAAAGAACGCAAACCCTCGCTGATGAGCCAGCCCACGGTGCCCACCTTGCGGCCGGTCACCTCCGCGATCTCCCTGTAGCTGCGGCCTGCAAGCAGGCGCAGGATCAAGACCTCTCGCTGGTCGATGGGCAAGCCGGTGATGGCCGCCTCGACCCGGTTACGGGTGTCCTGAGCGTCCACAGTTTGTTGTCCGCCGCCGGTCGCTTCCGGTGCAGCGACGGCTGCTTCGCGCGTCTTGCGACGCTGGTCAGTTCGAATGGTGTCCATGCAAGCGTTCCTCGTGACGGTGTGCAGCCAAGCCGCGAGCGACTGCCCGTGTTCCGTTCTGTCCCTGACGTGCTGGGCTCCAATGAGCTCCAGAGGTTCACGCGCCAGCTTCAGAAAAACCTCCTGCACCACATCCTCGTAGCTGCTGCCTCGGCCAAGCAAGCCCCGCGCATGACGCAGGAGTGCATCCTGGTAACGTCGCACCAGCACCGTAAAGGCACCGGATTCGCCGTTCTTCCAGTCGCTGAGTAGCTGTCTATCCGTTCTATCCATGTGGTGAGGCGGTCGCGGCCTCTGGGGGAGAAACGCCGCCACGAGGGAGGCTCTTGGGATCAATCGCAGTTTTCTTCAGCCGCTTGTCTACACGCGTCAGCGTCCAAGGTCACAGCCACTATCAAGACACAGGCCCCCGCCCGGAGCAATGCTCCAGGCGGGGGCCTGTTGTTTCCTGCCCCGAGAGGAGCGAAGCGCTCGATTACTCGTCGCCGCCAATCAGGAGGTCCACCAACTTGTCGATTTCGATCACGCTGGGGACCGACGGGTCATTGGAGTTCAAGACCACGCTGTCGAAGTTCAAGTTGGTCGCCGCCTCACGGGCCTGCAAGATGCGGCCCCCGAGGGAGTCGAGGGCGGCGTTCCGAAGTTCGTCACGTAAAGCCTCGGCTCGGTCCACCGCCAACTTGCCGTCCGCAACCAAAATCTCGTACTGAGCGTCGGCGCCCGGGTGGACCTTGTTGTCGTAGATGTTGGCTTCCGCGAGGATCTCAGCGATCAAGACCTCGTTTGTGGATTCCGCGTCCTGAAGCTTCTTGTCCCATTCCGCAACGGACATCTTTTCCATGGCGATGGTCTCCTTCTCAATTTTGCCTGTGGCCTTTAGAGCGTCCTCGACATTTCGTTTGGACTTAGCGAGCTCCGTCAGCTGAGAGGTGAGCTGAGTTTCTTGCAGCTTGTCCTCGTACTTCTCGATGAATCGCACCGCTCGCACCAAGAGTGACTCCGGCTTGACGTGATAGGGCGCCAGCGATTTCTCGAGGATGGGGAGAATGCTGGCGGACATTTCAAGTCGCAGTTCCGTGTTCACGAAATCCCGTGGGACCAATCGAGCGAGCTCTTCTCGTAGAACACCCGCCACCTTGGAAGCGACCCGATCGCGGTAGCTCTCCTTCATGCCCTCAGAGACCAACGCGTGCGCCTGGCCTTCGATTATGCGGTAGGTCACCGTCACATCGACGGAGACATTGTCGTTGTCCCTGGTACGGATATCGAGCGGCTGCTCCTCCTGGGCATTTCGACTCGCGCGCGAGTACCCCGATTGACCTTCCGATTCTGAGAAGGTCAAGAAGTGCGTTCTACGATCGAGCAAGTGCCAACGATGGATTCCGGCAACTCCCCAATGATAGCCGGCCATATTATCCTGTTCGATCACGCCACCGCCGCCCCACAGGTTCTGTTTGACACCTATTTCGCCGGGCTCGATGCGTTCGAAGAGTGCCATCACAACGATGACTGCGAGCCCCATGAATGCGGCCAATGCGACCAATACTTTGCTGAGCTTCATGGTTAGTTTCCTCCTGTGTTGCTGCCAGATAAGATTGCCGCTGCACCACCACCGGTGTGTTCGAGGCGTTGGGGCATTGGGTCTCGGCTGTATGGGATGAGAGAGAAGCGAATGCTCGAGAGCTTGTCGATGAGCGCCTCACGCACCACAACGCGGCCACGTTTTTCGAGGGCCTCCGTGCGCGCGCGGATGCCTTCCGCCTCCTTGGTGTACTTCGCCACCAGGCCTCGGGCCTCGGCCAAGGAGCGGTCCAGGGACTGTTGGCCCTCCGCCTCTCGTGTCACCTTGTAACGGTCGGCACCCTTTGTGATTGAAATCGCTTCACGTTGGGCCTCGAGTTCAAGTCGCTTGAGATCTCCCTGAAGAGTTTCCCACTCGATCTCCTTGTCCTTTTCGATCATGGCCAGCTGCTGAGCTCGCTCCTGGATCAATTGACCTTCCTTCACGCGAAGTCTCTCCACGTCCTGGTCGGCCACCTTGCGCTCCTCGATCGAGCTTTCGTACTTCTTGTCGAAACGTGGCTTGGGTGTCACGATTTGTTCGATGTAGAGGCCATGGGGATTCAGCAACTCGTTCATGCGCTCCGTGCTGCGCAGGCGCGCCTGCTTGGTGCTGGTTGGGTCCGCAACCTCAACGGCAGAGAATCGTCCGAATTCGTCGCGCAAGATGGAACGCGCATAAGCCCGAATCCAATCTCGCTTGAAACCATCTCCGAGCCCGGAGTCCTCCAGAACCTGGTCCGCCATCTCAGGAATGATCGAGTATTGAATTTCGAGGGACTCAAACCACAGGTTTGAGCCGTCGCTCGCGCGCACCTTCAAGAACGGTGCGAGGTTGGCATCGTTACCGCCCGTCCCCTCCATTAGGTACTTCTGCGGTGTGCGGTCGAGGGCAAACACCTCCTGCAGGAATGGAATGTAGATCACATTGCCTGGGCTGGTGATCACTTCCTTTTCGCCGGTCATGTAATTGATCTTGACCCCCACTTGGTGGTCGGCGATTTCCGTGATGCCCAGGTTGCCCGAAGACCCCAGGGAGAAAATCGCAATGACCGCAAAGGCCATCGCCATCAGGCCCAGCAGTTTGCTGCCTCCGGGGAAACCAGGCGGGCGCCTAAATTGATTGCCTGTGGACCGGGGTCCCTTTCCGCCGCCGGATTCTTCGGGCTCGACGTCGTCCATATTGATTGTCTTCATGGTGTTCTCTGTGAATGCTCCTGAAATTGCCGCCGTCAGCGGCCGAGCTACAGGGGAGCTTGGCGAGAATTCACTCCGAGTTCCACCCATACTCAAAAAGCAGATGGATTGAGCCGTGTTTCGATCCAGCCAAGGGGTAGCTTGGCGCCTATTACGGACCCCCGCACCATGGCGAACGACTGAATGAGCACCCCCTTCGACCCTGACGCCCCGGCCCCCATGGAAGCGGGGCTCTTCGGCCTAGTTTCGGCGCCGGATGAGGCCCGAGTCCACGTACTCGGGGTTCCGTTCGACGCCACCACCTCCTACCGAGCAGGAGCAGCTCGGGGCCCAGCTGCGATCCTCGCTGCCAGCGGCCAGGTGGATCTCTCCGACCCACAACAACGCGAGTGGGGCCACGGAGATGGGCAACCCTGGCGAGCGGGCATCCATTATAAGGAAGCCGCAGAAATCGGCAGCTGGAACGGAGAGGCCAGGCAACTTGCTGAACCCATCATTGAGTGCGGTGGCCGCATCGCAGGCCAGCCTGCATTGGAGTCCGCCTTGGCTCGGGTGAACGAACTCGGCGGATTCGTCAACGAGCGGGTCGGCGAGTGGGCACAAACGCGCTTCGCGGCGGGCCAACTACCGGTGCTTCTCGGCGGCGACCACTCCATCCCCTTCGGAGGCATCCGTGCCGCCGCCGAGGCCCACCCAGGACTCGGTATTTTTCACATCGATGCCCACGCGGATTTGCGGCCGGCCTACGAGGGCTTCCGTTGGTCGCATGCCTCGATCATGCACAACGTGCTCGCTGAGTTGCCGGCAGTGGCACGCCTGGTCTCCGTGGGACTGAGAGATGTTGGCGAGCGAGAACTCCAGCAACTCGACTCGTCCAAGGGGCGTATTCAGTCCGTCTTCGCGCACACCTGGGCCCAAGAACGAGCCCGTGGCCGAGACTTGGTAGAGTTCGCCCAGAGCACCGTCGGGGCCTTGCCCAAGGATGTTTGGCTCTCCATCGACATCGACGGGCTCGACCCCGCCTGGTGCCCGGGTACCGGAACGCCCGTGCCGGGCGGCTTGACTTGGGATGAAGCCCTGATTTGGCTCGGGGTCCTGGCGAATTCCGGCAGACGCATCGTTGGCCTCGACCTTTGTGAAGTCAGGCCAGCAGCGACAGGCCCGGGCGAGTCGGATAGTTGGGACGCGATTGTCGGAGCGCGCTTGCTCTACAAGGCCATCGGCGCTGCCCTCGCCAGTCAGCCAACGACGTAGTTCGGCAGTGGATAAATCCTCTGCGCGGACCCCGGTAATCGCGAGCGAGCCAACGACTTCCTGACCTTGCTCCCGGCATCCACGACTTCATCCTCAAGCAAACTTGATGCCGACGATCTAACGAATCGCCAAGGCTAGAAGATCGGAACCTCGATTTCGGTTGGGGTGTCCGTCACCTGCGTCAAGGAACCCGCCACTTCCACATCGAAGAGGAAAACATCCGACTGGAAGATGCTGCCATCGTTCTGAAAGCCGACCGCCAAGGCATCCGCGGACTGGTAGGGCCCCGAAAAGAAGGTGCTGAAGCGCGAGTCCACTTGCCCCAGGCTACGGAGATCACTGGACAACTGGGTGCGGTCGACGACCGTCAGTTCGGCCGTGCCCTGCCCAATCCCCGTTAAGAGCAAGGTATGGGCCACTTCGAGATGTTCGTCCGCGAAGATCTCAGCGCTGAAGAGCGGGCTCAACCACATGCCTCCAGCGCGGATCAGTTCGCCCGTTCCGTCTGCCTTGACGGCGACGGCGCCCTGGCTCAGTCGGTTGTAATAGACCATATCGCCCGTGGAGAAGATCGTCTCCAGGGCCAAGTCAATCGGTTCGAAGCCGCTGTACAGCGTGACGGGCGCCGACCCATCCAACTGAATCGCCATCAACTGAGTCTCGAACGTCAGGCTGTTCTGTTGGATGAATACGATGCGCGTGTCCAGGAGGCTAGCCTCATCGAGGTGGGCAAAGTCGTGCTGTGAAAGGCTCACTACCGGACCGTCCGCGTCGCTGCGGAAGAACTCGAAGCCGTTGGCCGACTGCAACGCGAAGTAGAGCACAGCGCCCTTGGTGCTCGAAAAATAGAGCCCTTGGCCACCGGTATCGAAGGCCAAGTCGGTCAGCAGGCGCGTCAGAGGGTCGTAGTGCATGAGCGCGTTGTCCACGCGCAGGAACGAGTGCTGCACAGTACCCAGCAATTCGACGTCTTGCGCCGTGCGTAGAACTTCCACGTTCAAATCACGGTCGACTCGCGTCAGCATCCCTGCATCAAGCGCGAGCCACCCCAGAAAGGCACCCGTCGTGACGTCGTGGAGAGTTTCCTTGGGAGTTCCCGGAAAGGGCAGGACTGCCGTGGCTCCCTGGGTGTTTTCGCTGAACACTTCATAGCCCTCGGGGCGACGCACGACGAACGTCGAGGCGGCACCTGGGCTGGAGAAGTCTTCTTCCACTTCCAACTCGAGCACGGGGGACGTGGAGTTCAAGAGAACCGCTGGAACAGGTGCCTGGGCAGTTTCACCGACACGTTGAATCTTGAGAGTGACTTCCATCACCGTGTTGCCCACGGCGTAAACCAGGCGCCGGCGGCGGACGTCCTGAACGCTCAATGTGGATGCCTGGAAAGTCCCCTCGACCTCAATGTCGTAAACGTTCACCTGGCTGCTCTCGAAGGCAAATGTGATGGCTGGATTGCGCGGGTCAACCGCATGCAGGCTCCCTGTGTACAAGAGAAAGGTGTCACCTCCCTGGCTCGTGCCTCCGCTCCCGCTGTCACCCCCATCGGGCACCGAATCACCTCCGCCAGCACTGCCGCTGCAGGCGGAGAGACACAACACCGCGGCGAACACGACGGGAGTGCCCCAACGGGGCAAGAGAGAGGGCGCGCAGGAGGTGGAGCAAATCAGCATCGGATGCAGGGGTAGAGTTCAAATGGCCAGCGCAGCCCCAAGCCGGGGCGCGTCTCTCCCTCTGAGGGGCTGGCGCAGGGTCACCCCACGGGCTTTTTGCGGCTATAATTCCCGCCTCGCCCCAAGAATTCGGCCCGCACGGAAATAGACGTACGAGGTCCGCGCAGGAGTGCCCGCTCCGAGAATCCCTGCCACCAAATCCGATGACCCAAAGCGCCGACCCGACCTCTGACTTCGCCGACCGCCCCTGGATGGAAGGCGCTGCCTCGCCCCCCAAGCCCGGCGCCAAGAAAGCCCCCAGGGTCATCCTTCAGGATCGAGGCTGGCTCGTCGCCTGCCACCTCGCGCCGCTTCTGCTCTGGGTTCTCTACCCCTACGGCTGTGCGGCACTGGTTCCGCTCCTCATCTGGCAGGTCAAGGCACGCAAGGAAGGCAACCGCAGGCTGACCTCCCACGCCATCGAGGCCCTCAACTTTCAGCTCAACCTGACCCTGTTGGGAATCGCCCTGACGATCACGATCATCGGCGTCCTGCTGATTCCCTTCGTCCTAGTGACCGGCATCGTGTTCGCGACCATCGCGAGCATCAAAACCTATCGCGGACAGGACTACCGCTATCCATACATCTACCGCCTCATCAAGGAAGATGATGCGGTGAGCGCATAAGCCCGGGGCACCCGGGTTCCGGGGCGAACTAGCCCTGGACGTCGATGTGAACGCCGACGCCCGGCCCGTTGGATGCGGGGGGGCGCTGGCCGCGGACATTGCCCGCGCTCTCGATCAGGGATGCTTCGGCGGCACCCTGCTGCTTCGCTTGGTCCAGTTGAAGCTTGAGGACGGAGGAACCGATGCTGGCAATGCGGGTCTCGCCCGAGGACTGAATGGCACTCATGTGACTTCTCTTCGGTCACGCGGGGGGTCCCAACTC
This sequence comes from Minisyncoccia bacterium, assembly GCA_047638655.1. Lineage (GTDB taxonomy): Bacteria > Planctomycetota > UBA1135 > UBA1135 > JABACD01. The sequence goes on from JBLIMI010000131.1 coordinate 7,893, forward strand.
AAGCCAATCTCCCACCAAGCGCGGCAAGAGATTGCCCGAAGCACCGCAAATGAATAAAGAGAGCCACGGCGATGGGCCGTGGCTCTCTTGTGCGATGAGCGCAGAAACGCTCT
>JBLIMI010000132.1:0-7995 GCA_047638655.1 Minisyncoccia bacterium
AACTCGAGAAGGGAGTGGATGCCGAAGAGATGGTGCGCGTTGCTTTGAAAGCACAGGAAGCGGGCGTGAAGCTTTCGACCATGGTCTTGCTCGGCGCGGGCGGTCGTGCTCTCTCCCGCGAGCACGCGCTCGAATCAGCCAAGGTCTGCTCAGCTATCAATCCGCGCTTCCTCTCCGTGCTCGTCATGACACCCGTGGAGGGCACTCCTCTGGGAGACGCCGACCAGCGTGGGGAAGTGGACGAGCTGACTCCGTTGGAGCTCGCCGCTGAATTGCGGGAGTTTCTGGTGCATCTCGAGCTGAAGGGCACGATCTTCCGCTCCAATCACGCGAGCAACCACCTGACGTTGGCGGGCAACTTCCCCAGGGATAAAGGGGCCCTGGTGGCGGCTCTCGACGGTGTGCTATCGGACCCCGAGCGGGCGCCCTTCCGGCCCAAGTGGGTTCGAGGTTTGTAGGCCTACCGCCCCGGGATCGGGACAGCAAGTGGTGAGGATCCACTCGGCTCGGTAACCTTTGGGCTCTTCGTGGCCGATCCGAGGTTGCGTGGCTCCGTATTCTCTTCACCGTATCAACATGAGTTGGATCCCCAGGCTCCACGCGCTGGTCGCGTGCCTGTGCCTCACTGGCATGGCCCCCGCGCAATCACCTGCTCCGCCGCAACCCACGGCCATCACCCATGTGCGGCTGGCGGATGATGCGGATGCGCCCCAGGTTTCGATCGTGATCGAAAATGGGTTCATCACTCAAATCTTGCCTGCTGGTGACGAACTGCCCCCTGGTTTGATCGAAGTCGATGGGGGAGGTGCGCTAGCCCTGCCCGCATTCTTCGATGCCTACACGGTGGCTGGAATCGAAACGCCCAGCCCAGATGGTGAAAAGGACTCCATGAGTTCCTTGAAGGGCAACGTGCACATCGGAATGCGTGAAGCGAATCGCAAGGGTTTGCAGCCGGCTATGCGCGGGGTGGAGAACTTCGAATTGTCTGAGGATGGACGCGCTCCCTACCGGGAACTTGGCTTTGCGTTGCTGCACAGCAGCCCTTCCGGGGAAGTACTCGGCGGGCAAACGGTGTTGACCACCCTTGGAACCTCTGCTCTACGCGATCGCGTTGTGCGGGCAGATCTGTTCCAAACCGCCGCCTTCCGTGCCAGTGGTTCCGGCTACCCGAGCACCTTGATGGGCTATCTGGCCCACCTGCGACAGTTCATGTTGGATGCGCGGCGACACGAATTGCAACTGGCGCGCGTGGCGGCGGGCAAGCCCGACAGGCGGCCGCCCTTCGACGCGGAGTTCGAAGCCATGGGGCCTTTGTTGGCAGGCAAGCAACGATTGCTTTGCCAGGGCGATAGCGCCGGGGACATCTTGCGCTGGATCAAGTTTGCCGAGTTGCAGAACATCCAAATCGTCATCGGCGGAGGCGGAGAAGCCTGGCGCGTGACGGACGAGTTGCTGGCGGCCAAAGTGCCGGTCCTGCTTGGTTTGGATTGGGGCGATGAAGTCGACGATCCCGACGAGAAGGAGAAAGAGAAAGCAAAAGAGAAGGCAGAAGGAGAGAAAGGCCCCGAGTCCGAGAGTGACACCACGGATGAGACTCCGGCAGAGTCTGCCGATCCGGACGCGGCCCACGAGGGAACCGAGACTGAGGTGGCCGCTGAGGCTGAACCCGCCGTAGACGAGTCCGCTGAAGCTGCCAGTGAGGAAGAGGATGCTGACGAGAGCGACGGCGAGCCCAACTGGATCTACGAGGAGCCTATCGAGCTCCGTCGCGAGCGTCGCCGGGTCTGGGAAGAGCGCCGCGACTGTGCTCTACGTCTCCAAGAAGCGGGAGTTCCCTTCGCCATCGGAACGGTGCGCCAGTCCCCCAAAGCCTTGTTGGAAAACCTGCGGACTCTGGTGGAGCTTGGACTCTCCGAGGAAACAGCCCTTTCGAGCCTGACAACTTCCCCCGCCGAATTGATGGGTAGCAGTGCGACTCTGGGCAAGCTTGAAGTCGGTTACGCCGGCAACGTCGCCGTCTGGAGTACATCGCCATGGATCAAGAAGTCGAAGCTGGCCTGGATCGTCATCGACGGAGAGAGTTTTGAATTTGAAGTGGATGATGACGCTGACTCCGGTGCGCCCGCCGAAGGCTTGGACCTTACCGGTGAGTGGGTAATCGACTACGACGACCAAGATGGCGCTCCGGGCGGCATGACCCTGACCATGGAGGAGGACGGCGCGTTGGAAGGCGTACTGACGATCGAGACTCCAGGGGGCGGCAAGACCAAGTCGAACCTCAGCGGTCAGGTGAGTGGACACTCGGTGACTCTGAAGGGCTCGATGGAGATGGGCAACTTCTCCGCCGGCATTCGCATTGAAGGCAAGGTCGAGGACGATGTCTTCAGCGGGGACGCAACATGGAAGTTCTCGGGGGGCGAAGATTCGAATTCGTTCACCGCGACACGCACACCAAAACATGAATGGATGGGGCACTCCCACGGAAACAACACCCCCCTGGGTGGAGGCGCACGATGAGCACTCACTGGAAAACAACCCTTTGCACAACCCTTTGCACAACGCTGCTTGCAGCGCTGCTCGGTGGCTCGGTCCACGCACGAAACGTGATTCAGGACCACGCTCTGGAGACAGACGCGTTGCGCATTCCTGCGCTCAAGACGGGAGGCAGTTGCGTGATTCGCGGCGCCACCATCCACACTGCGATCTCCGAACCGTTCGTCGGTGATGTGCTCGTAATCGAGGGAAAAATCCGCGCTATCGGCGAAGTGGAGGCCCCCCAAGGGCTTGTCGAGCTAGACGGAGCGGGCAAGCACCTGGCGCCCGGTGTCATTGACTGCCACTCGCACATGGCGATCGAACGGGGCATCAACGAAGGCACCGTTTCGATCACCGCGGACGTGGATATCTCGGATTCGGTGGACTCCGATGACATCACCATCTACCGCGCATTGGCGGGGGGAGTGACCACCGCCCGTTTGCTTCACGGTTCCGCAAACGCGATCGGAGGTAAGCACGAGGTGATCAAGTTGAAGTGGGGGCGCACTGCCGATGAGTTGCGCTTTCCCGACGCACCCGAAGGCATCAAGTTTGCCCTCGGTGAAAACGTCAAACGATCCAACTGGGGCAGCAGAAACAGTTCGCGCTTCCCAGCCTCGCGCATGGGAACGGTGGCGTTGTACTCGCGAGCCTTCGAGCGAGCCCTTGAATACAAGGCGGAGTGGGCTGCCTTTGACGCCGCCAAAGCGGCGGGCGAGGATCCGCTTCCCCCGCGTCGGGACCTGCGTCTCGACACTCTGGTCGGAATTCTGAACCGCGAAATCGCCGTGCATTGCCACTGTTATCGCGCGGACGGGATCTTGATGATCACCCGTGTGGCGCAACGTTATGGATTCCTGATCGGAACCCTGCAGCACGTGCTCGAGGGGTACAAGGTGGCGAAGGAAATCGCGGACGCTGGAGTGGGCGCATCCACCTTCGGTGACTGGTGGTCCTACAAGATCGAAGCCTACGACGCGATCCCGCACAACGCGGCCTTGATGGATGAAGCGGGTGTCTTGACATCGGTGAACTCCGACTCCGATGAGATGGTGCGACGCCTTTACGGCGAAGCGGCCAAGTCCGTTCGTTACGGTGGCCTGGACCGCGTGCGTGCCCTGCGCTTGGTGACTTTGAACCCTGCCAAGCAGTTGGGTATCGACGCCCGAGTGGGCTCGATCGAGGTGGGCAAGGATGCTGACCTGGTACTCATGACTGGAGACCCGCTGTCCTCACTGGCGCGCGTCGACTGGACCCTCGTGGACGGTGAAGTTGAATTCCAACGCTGGGATAGCTTTGGTCTGGACGCTGCTCCGCTGCAGGCCCGCGCGGCGCTGGAACTGCCCGTGGCTTTGAGTGTTGACCCGGCAGGTGGCCCCATGACTGCCCTGGTTGGCGGCACGATTCACACGATCAGTGGTGGAACGATCCAGGGCGGCACGTTGCTCATGCAGGACGGCAAAATCCTGTCCGTGGGGCCGATCGAGTCGATCCCCGTCGGGGCTCGCGTGCTCGATGTGAAGGGCAAGCATCTTTGGCCGGGCATGATCGCCCTCAACACTGAGTTGGGCTTGCGTGAGATCTCTGCGGTCAACGCGACCATGGATGCCAACGAGATCGGAGGCAATCAACCAGATGTGCATGTGCTGCGGGCGATCAATGCTGAGTCGGCGCACATGGGTGTGACCCGTTTCAATGGAGTCACACGTTCTCAGGTCTGTCCCAATGGAGGCGGGCCTTTGCGAGGGCAGTCGGCCCTGATCGATCTCGATGGAGACAATTGGGAAGAACTGTCGTTCGTCGAGAAAGACATGATGCACATGCGCTTTCCGACGGTTCGAAACGACGCGGACAAGAAGGAGATGCCCGAGAGCATGGAGTCGGTCACTCAACTGCTCGAGGAAGCCCGTGTTTATGCGCGTCATGTGGAAGCCGCGGCCGCGGCTGGAACCCGTGGCCCCGTCTTCGATCCACGCCTAGCCGCCCTAGCGCCCGCAGCCCTCGGCGAGCAACGCTTGGCCTTGCACGTCCGCAACGCCCAGACGATCCTGTTCGCCCTGAAATTCGCGGCGGAAGAGGAACTCGATGTGGTGCTTTACGGAGCTGCTGAGGGTTGGAAGGTTGCGGAGGCCATCGCTGCGGCGGAGGTGCCGGTGGTTGTTGGCCCAGTGCTCGCGATTCCTGGCTCGCGCTACGACCCCTACGACTCGGCCTATGCCAACGCAGCCGTCTTGCAGCGCGCCGGTGTGGAAATCGCGATTCAGACCTCCGACATGGAGAATCCGCGCAACTTGGCCTTCCACGCGGCCATGGCGGTTAGCTTCGGTCTTCCTCACGAGGAGGCCCTGCGCGCGATCACTCTCTACCCCGCGCGGATTTTGGGTGTTGCTGATCAGCTGGGAAGTCTCGAACCAGGCAAGATCGCGGACGTGATCGTGACCGATGGAGACCTTCTGGAGATCGTGAGCCGGGTGGAGTACCTCTTTATCGACGGCCAGCAGGTGGACCTTTCCAACCGCCAATCCCGCTTCTACGACAAGTACAAGTCGAGGTTAGAGCGGCTGGGGGGCTCGACTGGCCGCTAGCTAAGGCCATGTAAACTGCTCTGGTGGGTTCAGGGGCCGGCTTTCTCCACATGGGGCAGGCCGGGACCCAAATTGGGCAAAACTAGCAAGCATTCTCCTCTGGCGAGTTCTTGGAAGAAGTCTAAGTTGTTTTCTTGACTTGTGCCCGTTGGGCGCGAGCCCCCCCCCTTTTTTTTAGTACTCACCGTACTCGGGCCTCGAATGAAGCTCTCCAAAATCATGACCACCCAGGTGGTCTCGATTGGGCCGGACGATTCTCTGGACGTCGCCCTCGCCCTTTTCGACAAGCATTCTTATCGACACCTGCCCGTGATCCGCGGCGGAGCCCTGGTCAGCATGATTTCCCGGCGGGATCTTTCTGCGGCCACGGGTTGGCAAACCGCTGCCGAGCGCAAGGCTCTGGGCCAGAAGGGCCCCCTGATCGTGCGTGAAATCATGCGCGACCGGGTTGTGACCCTTGGTCCTCACAGCGATGTGGAGGCGGCTGCCTCGATGATGATCGGCAAGCGCGCGGGTGCCATTCCGATTCTCGAGAACAATTTGATCATCGGCATCGTTACCAGCAGCGACATCTTGGCAGCCATTCGGCATCGCAACCCCCAGGCGGAATGGGGACGCACGCGAGATGTATCGAGCGTCAAGGTCTCCGAGTTCATGCATCGCAAGCCCACTTCGGTGGAGTCAGGTGCCGACGTGGCAGAAGCGGCAGGGGTCTGCGTCCAGGAGGATCTACGGCACCTCTCGGTGACAGATGGCGGGACCTTTGTTGGTCTCGTGACCGATTACGAGCTGAGTTTCCACCACACCCAGTCGAAGCCCGTGCAGGCTTCGCAGACGGCGCTCTCGGATGTCATGGTGAAGGACGTCATTACCATTGGCCCCGATGAAGAACTCACGGCTGCGGCTGATTCCATGATTGAGAACGGGCTCAGCGGGCTACCCGTCGTGACGAATGACGGTTTGGTCGGGTTTCTCACCGACCAGGACGTGATCCAGTACTTCACGGCCAAGTTTCGGGTTCCTCCGCTCTAGCCCTCTCTCAAGTCTCAGCGAAGAAAAAAACGAGCGGCGAGCCTGAGGCTCGCCGCTCGTCTAATTGACCCGCGCCATTTTATGGTGCTGATCAGAGGTTTCCGATTCCTGCCACTCGGGCCCCTATCTCTTCCTTGCGCTCGAATCGATTGATGGTGTTAAGCCAGTGTTCTAGGCCATACCTCTAAGCCAATCCTCTAAGGCAGTGTTGCGACGATTTCGCAGTCCCGCTCGAGGCCTTCGGTTAGGCGGCTCCATTCCAGACCATGACCCCGACGAGCCCCGCCCACAGGGCGACGCCGAGCCAGCGTTCGAAGCTGACCTTGACGATAGTGTGGTTCATGACGTTTGCCGATGAAGTTGGACCGGAGCGAGCCAGATCCTGATTGTTTTGTTGTTGTCCTGTGTTCCACGGGGTCACCATGCCTTTCCTCCTGGATTTATCTCAGAGGGCTCCTACGAGAAAGAGAGCCCAACCCACAGCCACTGGGGAAGTATCGCGCTGCGTCGTTGCCCAAGTCTGCCGGGCACATGCTTCTCAACCACACCTACGCACCACGGTCACTCACGTAGCCTACTAATCATGGAAAACAAACAAATCGAAGTCGATTGCCCTTGCTGCTCCACAAGACTGACGGTCGATGTGTTGACTCGCACTGTCATGCGTGCGATTTCACCACAAGAGAGAGAGGAATCAGATCCTGCCAAGAGGGCTACAGATCTTTGGGACGGCGCCAAGCAGCGTGTGGACGATCGTGGCGGAGGTGCTCAGGAGCGCCTTGATTCTGCACTTTCAGCGGAAAAGGGCAAAGAGTCAAGATTGGACGACTTGTTCGACCAAGCTCGCGAAAAGGTGAATCGCCGCAAGCCTGACTTGGACGAATAGGCTCCCGAATTTGTTCCCTAGAGCTTCCTCCAACGAAGCCTCAGGCTGTTGAGTACAACGCTTACACTCGAAGCGGACATCGCTCCAGCGGCCATGGCGGGGGTGACACTGAGCGAGGTCCAGTGAGTCAGTGCGCCGGCGGCCAAGGGCAGGCCGAGCGCGTTGTAGGCAAAGGCCCAAAACAAGTTCACGCGAATGGTCGATAGGGTCTGACGGCCGAGCCCGAGCAACAAGGCCACGCAACGTGGATCATCCCGCAGCAGGGCACAGTCGGCTGCTTCGATGGCCACATCCGCGCCGCCGCCCATGGCGATGCCGACGCTGGCGGCCGCGAGGGCCGGAGCATCGTTGATGCCGTCGCCTACCATGGCCACCCGCTCACCGGCGTCCTCTGCTGCCTGGATCGCCGCTGCTTTCTCGGTGGGCATCAACTTCCCTACGGCTTGATCGATGCCGATTTCCGCCGCCAATCGTTCCACCGCTCCGGGATGGTCTCCCGAGAGAATGCGCGTCTTCACGCCGAGTTGTCGCAGCCGGAGGATCGCCTCCTTGGCGGTTGGACGCGGCGCGTCGAAGAGCCCAAAGGCCCCTGCCATTTGACCGTCGATGGAAAGGAACACCGGTGTCCACCCCTCTTGCGCGAAGGACTCGGTCCAGGCTTCGACGGTCTCCTGATCGAGCCCAGCAGCGAGGGCGGCCCGCGGGCTGCCGAGCCAAACCTGTTGGCCGTCCACCCGAGCGCTCACGCCTTGGCCGGGCTGTGCGAGGAATTCTTGACTCGTCCGACGCGGCAGGGCGCGCTCTCGGGCGAGGGCCACGATGGCCTTAGCGATGGGTTGTTCGCTGCCCGCTTCCACCGCCGCGGCGCAAGCGATGACGTGGTTCTCCTCATGGCCTTCCACGACTCGAATGGTTTTCACCACGGGTTTGCCGGCAGTCAGCGTGCCCGTCTTGTCA
>JBLIMI010000133.1:0-7959 GCA_047638655.1 Minisyncoccia bacterium
TCAAAATCTAGCCGCTTTGGAGGGTAGTGTCTACAGGCTTCACGGAACGGGCTCGCGACGGGTGCAATGGTTGCCGGAGGTCGTTAAGCTATGACCTCGGAGGGGGCCCCACGGGCCCCTGGCAGCCACCGCACCTGCCCCGAACCCGGATGCCAGTCATCCAATTTTGCGAGACCCCATTGGCCACTGAAGGCCGGAGAAGAGAATCAATGTCGAGCTACAACAAGGTCATCCTGATGGGCAACCTCACCCGCGACCCCGAACTGCGCTTCACGCAGTCGAATGTCGCCATCTGCAAGTTTGGACTGGCTGTCAATCGCCGCTTCAAAGATCAGAGCGGAGAGTGGCGCGATGAGGCCACCTTTGTGGATGTGACCATCTTCGGCAAGCGTGGCGAAGCCTTCGCGAAATTCCACACCAAGGGCAAGCAAGCCTTCATCGAGGGCTCCCTGCGTTTTGATACCTGGGAAGACAGCAACGGTGGTGGCAAGCGCAGCAAGTTGTACGTGGTCGCGGACACCTGGGAATTCGTGGGTGGCCAAGGTGGCCCCGGCGGTGGCGGAGGTGGCGGCGCCCAGGGAGGCGCTCAGTACAACCAAGCGCAGTCCAGTCAAGACGGCGGCCAAGGTGGCGGCCAAGGTGGCGGCCAGAATGCTGGCCAAGCCGGAGGCCAAGGCAACTACCAGCGCGAGCCCCAGGGCGGATATGGGCAGCCCCAGCCCGAGTACTTGGAAGTGGACGACACCCCCTTCTAGATCACTCGTCTCGGGTTGAACCGGGTGAGCGATCGGTAGCATCGGGCCCGCCTTGGCGGGACCGTTCATGGAACCGACTCGCCCGTTGCAAACCCTTCACCAGAGCTCAAGATCAAACCACCGATGGAGTTGCGAGTGTTATTGTTCGCCCGCCTACGTGAGCGGGCGGGAGTGGGCGAACTGCACCTGAAGGACATCCCTGAGGGGATGAACTTGACCGAGCTCAAACGCCGGCTAGAGTCGTCGCATCCAAATCTTGGGTCTTTGGAGCATGTTTCGGGTGTTGTCGGCGAGCAGTACGTGGGTGGAGAGACCGTGCTCAAAGACGGCCAGGAAGTGGCCCTTCTGCCGCCGGTTAGCGGTGGTGAGGATGGAGAGTTGGCGCAGGGCGTCTTCGAGCTCGCCCAGCAGCCGCTGAATCTCGAGGCACTGCGCTTGCGGGTCGAACACGATACATGTGGCGCCGTGGTGATCTTCAGTGGAAACGTGCGCCAGACGAATCGCGGTGAGGAAGTGAAGCGCATCGACTACGAAGCCTTCGCGAAGATGGCCGGTCCCGAAATGGCTCGCATTTTCTTGCGCTGTAAACAACAGCACGGGGATTTGGACGGCACCCATCCGGAGCAGGCCTTGCGCATGTTGTGTGTGCACCGGCTGGGGAGTGTCGACGTTGGAGAGTCCTCCGTGGTTGTGGCCGTGGCCAGTCCCCATCGGGACGCTGCTTTCCTAGCGGCGAGATTCTTGATCGATGCCTTGAAGGAGAGCTTGCCGGTCTGGAAGAAGGAAGTGTACGCCGACGGGCATCACTGGATCGGTGATCGTTCGTGATGCAAGTCACTCTCGTTCCGGTCACTCCGTTTCAACAGAACTGCGCCATCTTGCGTTGTGACACAACCGGCAAGGGCGCCATCGTGGACCCCGGCGGGGACCTCGACCTGATCTTGAACGCCGTGCAACAACTCGATGTGGAAGTCGAGCAGATCCTCCTGACCCATGGCCATCTCGACCACGCGGGCGCTTCACGGGACCTGGCCAAGCGCATTGACGTGCGCATCCTCGGTCCCCATCAGGAAGACCAGTTCTGGCTCGATAAATTGCCGGATCAGGCGCGCATGTTCGGCATCGAAAGCGGTGTGGCTTTCACTCCCGATCAATACCTGATCCACGGAGAGCGGGTGCAGGTGGGGGACATCGAACTTCAGGTTTTGCATTGCCCGGGCCACACCCCCGGTCACGTGGCCTTCTTCGATCCTGAGTCCCGGGCCGTGATTCTTGGGGACCTGCTCTTTCATGGCAGCATCGGTCGTACGGACTTCCCGCGCAGCGACTCGGAGGCCCTCATGCGATCCCTCGCCGAGCACATCCTGAGCCTCGGTGACGACGTGACCTTTCACTGTGGTCACGGGCCATCGGGGACCCTCGGAGAGGAGCGCCGCACGAATCCGTTTCTCACCCACCTCGTGGGACCCGGCCAGAGCTAGCCAGTCCTTTCTTCCCAACCTGATCCAGAGTAGCCTGCTGGGCCAATGGTCCCCGCTTGGACCCTTCTACCATCATGACTGAACCCTCCCAATTCTCCCTCAACATACGCGGCATCGAGCGCGAAGACCTCGAGGTGGATGTTGTGCTCGTGGGCGCTGGTCCCGCGAATTTGGCTTGCGCGATTCATCTGCAACGCCTGCTCAAGCAGCGCGGCCTGGAGGACAAGACGCTGCTCTTGATCGACAAGGCGGAGGAAATCGGACACCACACGCTTTCGGGAGCGGTCATGAAGACCCGCGGCATTGAGGAGCTGTACCCCGACTGGAAGGAGCGTGGTTTCCCGATCGAAAAGGAAGTGACCTATGACGCGCTCGCGTGGCTGAAGGCGGGCGGCAAGCACATGCGCTTCGATGGCATGCTGACTCCTCCCCAAATGAAGAACCACGGCAACGTGATCATCTCCCTGAACAAGGCGGTGCGTTGGTTGGCGGCGCAGGCGGAAGAAGCGGGCGTGGAAATCTACCCTGGCTTTGCAGCGGCGGAACTACTGCTCGAGGGAGAGCGTGTGCTCGGTGTGCAAACCCGAGACAGCGGCGTGGCCAAAGACGGTTCACAGAAGTCCACCTTCGAGCCGGGGATGAACATCAAGGCGGCGGTGACCGTTTTCGGGGAAGGCTCTCGTGGTCACCTGACCAAAGCTCTGATCAAGTCCCAACGATTGGACGCGGGCAAGAACCCCCAGACTTACGGCACGGGCATCAAAGAGATCTGGGACATTGGTGAGCGCGCCCAGGAACTCTTCGGATCTGTCTTTCATACCGGTGGTTATCCCCTCGGGACCGACGGCTACGGTGGCGGTTGGATCTATGGCATCTCGCCCACACAGATCAGTGTCGGATACGTGGTGGGTCTGGATCACCACGATGCCCAACTCGATCCGCACGCGCTCTTCGTTCAGTTCAAGCAACACCCGTTCGTGGCCGACTTGATCGCGGGTGGCAAGATCGTGCGCTACGGCGCCAAGACGGTCCCCGAAGGTGGCTACTTCGCCATGCCCAAGAGTTACGGCGCAGGCTTTTGCATCGTGGGCGACAGCGCCGGTTTCCTGAACGCCTCGACCTTGAAGGGCGTGCACCTCGCGATCAAGAGCGGCATGCTAGCCGCCGAAGCCATCGCGGATGCCCTCGTCGCTGGCGACACAGGTGCCAAGCAGATGGCCCGCTACGAGGAGTTATTCGAAGCTTCTTGGGCACGGGAAGAACTCTACGGCGTTCGCAACTGGCGCCAGGCTTTCGACGGTGGCCTCTTTGGTGGCATGCTCGATGCTGGCGTTCAGATGATCACGGGTGGCCGCGGTCTGGTGGCGCGTCGTTCTGGCCACGAGGACCACAGCACGACTCGCAACATCAGCGAATCGCGCTTCCAGGCTCCCAAGTACAACGATACCACCTCCCTCGACAAGCTGACGGATGTCTATCACTCGGGCGCCATCCACGAGGAGGACCAGCCCTCTCATCTTCTGATCACTGATCCCGCGATCTGCATCGAGCGCTGCACGAAGGAGTATGGCAACCCCTGCCAGCACTTCTGCCCGGCAGCGGTCTACGAAGTCCCCGAAGAGGGGCTGCAGACCAATGGGGTCATGATTAATTTCAGCAACTGCGTGCATTGCAAAACCTGCGACATCGCGGACCCCTACGAGAACATCGAGTGGGTTGTCCCCGAAGGCGGAGGCGGCCCCAAGTACGTCGACATGTAATCACTGCAGGCAGCCAAGCCTTCGAATTTCCTTCGTCTCCCCCCCCCAGACCGCTCTCTCCCTCGTATTCCATGAAAGTCAGGTTCAAGTCCAACTCCGCCAAACTTCCGAACACCCCTTTGCTCGTGGTGTTTGCGCCCGAGAAATCCAAGCCTGTTTTGCCAAGCGGTGTTGTCCTCTCCAAGGTCGCACTGGAAGACTTCACGGGCAAGGCACGGCAAGTGCGGAGCACGGATGCCACGTCTGGCCCGGCGCGTTGTGTGCTCCTCGTGGGACTCGGTCCGAAGAAAGAAGTGACCGCCGAAGGCCTGCGCAGGGCGGCGGCATTGGCCGTCAAAGCTGCCGAGTCGGCCAAGGTGGCGAGCGCCACCCTGTATGTGGACGATAGCGTCGCGGCGCTTGCAGGTGGCGCAGAAGAGGTCGGTCAAGCCCTGGCGGAAGGGGCGAGTATGGGCACGTACCGCTACGACCTCGGCAAGAGCAAGACCACGGCCCAAAGCATGAAGGGTGCAGCGATCGTGGGAAATGGTGCTGCCCTCAAGAAAGGCGTGACGCGTGGCGCGGTGCTGGGGGAAGCCAACCTCTATGCCCGTGACCTGCAAAACCTCGCTGGCAACCAGCTCACCCCTTCGATGCTCGCGGACAAAGCCCGTGGGATCGCTAAGCGCGGCACCAAGATCACGTGCAAGGTCATTGACGAAGCGGGCATGGCGCGCCTCAAGATGGGCCTCTTGCTCGGTGTGTCCCGTGGTTCCGCGGAACCCGCCAAGCTGATCCACCTGATTTACAAGCCCAAAGGCAAGTCCAAGGGCCGAGTGGCACTCGTGGGCAAGGGCCTGACCTTCGACGCCGGAGGCATCAGCCTCAAGCCCGGTGCGCGCATGGACGAGATGCGCTACGACATGTCTGGCAGCGCTGCAGTGCTCGGAGCCTTTGAAGCCCTGACCGGCCTGGATGTGCCCTATGAAGTCCACGGCATCATCCCCAGTTCGGAGAATCTCCCCGATGCCCTGGCCACAAAGCCTGGCGACATTCACACGGCGATGAACGGCACCACGGTTGAGATCATCAACACCGATGCCGAGGGCCGATTGATCCTTGCGGACGCCCTCTGCTACACGATTTCCAAGGTCAAGCCGGACCGGATCCTGGACCTGGCCACGCTGACTGGCGCCGTGATCATGGCCCTTGGCCATGAGATGTCCGCGATTTACCCCACCAGCGACAAACTGCGGGACGATCTCATGGCCGCTGGCAAGAATACCGGTGAGTCGGTTTGGCCCATGCCGGTGCATCCGGCCTTCAAGGAGAACCTCGAGGGCGGCCCGGCCGATCTGCGCAATATCTGCACCCCGAACATGGGTGGCGGATCCATCGCCGGAGCCTCTTTCCTGGCCCAATTTGTGGGCGACACTGAATGGTGTCACATGGACATCGCTGGCACGGCCTGGGGCCAGAGTGCCCGGGACTACACGGGCGGTAGCGGGGGGACAGGTGTTGGAACCAGGCTCCTAATCGAGTATCTTTCTCGCTAGTTCTCCTCGGGGCCCAGCGAACTCTTCGCTGGGCTGCGAGCGCTTCTGCCGGATCCCGGTGGCGGTTCCTCGCTGTCCCGCTTCCACCCCTATTTTTTCTTTCCCAAAAGGCGCCGGGGCCCCCTCCGCGCGACAAGTACCGTGACAGTCAAGGACAGCCCCCTCGTCCCCGGCCTCGCTGGCATTCCGGCGGCCGAGTCCGCGATCAGCTACATCGATGGACAGGTTGGAATTCTCGAATACCGAGGCTTCCCGATCGAGGTCCTGGCAGAGAAAAGCACTTACGAGGAGACCTGCTGGCTGCTGCTGCATGGGCGCTTGCCGAACCAAGCCGAACTCGCCAGCTTCGAGGAGAAACTGGTGGCCCAGCGCGCGCTTCCCAAGGTTGTGCTCGACTTAGTGGCAGCACTCCCCAAGGACGGACACCCGATGGCCGCTCTTCAGGCGGGTTATGCTGCCTTGGGCATGGCGCTCTCCGATTGTGATGTTTCCGATAGCGCGCAGCGCGAGGAAGCCTACTCGCGCTTGATCGCGGCCACGCCGGTCTTGGTGGCTGCCTTCTCCCGAGCCCGTCAAGGCAAGGACATCGTGGCTTCGGATGACTCCCTCAGCACGGCCGCCAACTTCCTTTGGATGTTGAACGGCGAGAAGCCAGAGGCACTTGTGGCTCACGTCCTCGACGTGGCACTGATCCTGCACGCGGACCACACGATGAATGCCTCGACGTTCACGGCACGGGTTGTGGCTTCCACGGAGTCAGATCCCTACAGCGTTTGCGCCTCGGCCATCGGTTCCCTCAAAGGTCCTTTGCATGGCGGCGCCAACGAACGAGTGCTGGTGATGCTCGATTCCATCGGGTCGGCAGAGGCCGCTCCCGCTTGGCTCGAGAATCAGTTGGCCGTCAAGGGCAAGATCATGGGCTTCGGCCACCGGGTCTACAAAACCAAGGACCCGCGTTCGACCATTCTCCAGGGCCTGGCCCGCGACATGTTCGACAAGTTCGGCTCGACACCGATCTACGACACCGCCCTCAAATTGGAAGCGGAAGTCCTGACTCGCCTAGGCGACAAGGGCATCTACCCGAACGTCGACTTCTTCAGCGGCATCGTCTACCAAAAGATGGGCATCCCCACGGATGTCTTCACCCCGATCTTCGCGATCTCACGAGTGGCGGGTTGGCTCGCTCACTGGGACGAGCAGATGCAGGACAACCGCATCTTCCGCCCTGGGCAGATCTTCACCGGCCATCACGACGGCGTGTACACGCCGATCGCGGAACGCTAAGACCCATTCATAAGGTTGCGGCGACCTAGACCCGCGACAGCAATCGCCTGGAGGCTGGTGCCCATTCCAGGCGATTCGCTTTTTCACCTTGTTCCGGATCAAAGACTTTCCTTTGACGCCAGGGATCAAGGAACCAACGGCACCCCCAAATTGAGATGCAAGATCTAGACGGGACCGACCCCACCGCAGCTGCAGACATCGCCGAGAACGACCGCCAGTACTTTGATAGCTACGCGGGAGCCGAAGTGCATCGTTTGATGCTCGGTGACCGGGTGCGCACGGAGGCTTACCGCAAGGGCATTGAGTCCGTGGTCAAGCCCGGCATGGTGGTCATGGATGTGGGCACTGGCACAGGGATCTTGAGCTTCTTCGCTGCCAAAGCGGGGGCGCGCAAGGTCTACGCCGTGGACAGCTCCGACATCCTCTCTGTCACCGAGGAGTTGGTGGAAGCCAATGGCCTGCAAGGTGTGGTGGAGTGCATCGACGGCGTCGCCGAGGAAATCGAGTTACCCGAGCAGGTGGATGTGATCGTTTCCGAGTGGATGGGCATGTTCGCCTTGACGGAAGCGATGTTTGCCAGCGTCGTGCACGCGGCCAAGAAACACCTGAAGCCCGGAGGGATCTTGATCCCCGGTGGGATTCGCATGTACCTGACACCGATCCAGGAAGACAAGCTCTACTGCGAGAATGGGTTGGGGTTCTGGACTGATAGCCTTTACGGGTTCGACTACACGCCCATGATCGACGCCGAGATCGCGGATCTCGACACCAACTCGGTGGACGGCGCGAACGCGACGTCCCTGGCGCCCAAGGGTTTGCTGGTGGATCTCGACTGCCACACGGCGGAGATCAAGGAGTACTGGTTCACGAGCGAGGTGCACTTCGAAATCGAGAAGGCCGGGCGCATGCACGGTTTCCTGGGGCACTTCGAAGCGGTGCTAGCACCGGATGTGGTGCTCTCCACCGCTCACGATTCACCGATGACCCACTGGCGTCAATCCTGGTTCCCTCTGCGTGAGCGCGAGGTGGAAGTGGGTGACGAGTTGCGCGTGCGCTTCAAGGCCAAGCCCGATCCCACCGGCGTCGATCCGCGCAAGCCGATCTACTTCATGGAAGGCGAGTACATGCGCGCCGGTGAAGTCAT
>JBLIMI010000134.1:0-7959 GCA_047638655.1 Minisyncoccia bacterium
TGGCCAAGTGGCGCAAGACGCCCACCTGATAGGCACCACGCGCGCCACCACCTCCGAGTGCCAGGCAAAACTCTTGCATCATAGCGGACATGGAAACAGCTGGGTTCTGATCAGCTCAGCGAACTTTCTCGTTCAACGTATCCGCTCGCTCGGTGAGCTCCGCCAGCGACGGGATGCCCATGGCGTTGCGTTCTCCGTCGGTCGTTGATGGATCCACCGGGTACAGCCGCCACTTCTGAATGACTTCAACGTAGTAGTACTGCGTGCCGTAACGCTGGGGCTCACCGCGGTGCATTTGCAGCCGATCGATTGATTCAGCGGCCACCCTGAAGCCGCGATCGTCTCCTAGTTCCGCTGCTTTCAAGCCACTGGCGGAGGCTGCGATCAGGTCATCCTCGAAGGGAGAGGTAGAGAGAATCACACCCGTGTACAGATAGTCTTCCGCGGTCACGAGTAGCTCTTGCTCCACGAACTTGCGGGTCGTTTCGCGCCGCGCTTCCTGGCTCAGCACGTACTCGTCTTCCAGGCTTGTGAATTGGTCGTCAAGGCGCTCGCGTAGGCTGTCCGCGTACATGACCCGAAGCTGTTCGGAGGTAGACGCGCAGGCGCTGAGCAGGACCAGAAGGAGGAGGGGCAGGTAGCGCTTCAAAGCGAGGATCTTGGGTCGGAGAGGCTCGGGGGACTCGGAGGCCTGAGTCAGGCCCAGAAGTCTATCAATCTCTGTGGCTACTGGGGCTGGCGAGGCGCACGAGTAACGCTCCTCCCTTGTTGGTGCGCTGGAGGGAGCGCGCCCCAGCTCGCCGGCCCTCGGGGCCCCGCAGCCAGGCTTCGACCTTTTCCCTCAAAATAGGCTTTTGAGAGTCATTTCCGAGGCCTCGCCCGGTGATCACGAGCAATTCGGGGCAGCGCCGAACCCGGCTCGTGTGGAGTGCCCTCTCTAGGCGTTTGAGGGCTGCCTCGGGCCTGCAGCCATGGAGGTCCACCTCCATTTTAGGTTCAGGAATCGTCATAAGGAGTAAAATTGGACGAGGTTGGGCCCCAAGGGAACCGAAGATCTCTTTACATTGTACCCCGCTCAGACGGGCCAGCTGGCCCATGGGCGATTCCTGTTCACCCGCCTGTCTGGCGGGGACCCCGAAGTACACAAGGACCACCAAAACATGAAGAATCTTCTCCTCGGCTTCGCCGTCCTCGGACTCGCGATCGCCTGCAAGAACACTGACAACGCCGCCATCTCTGACTCCTCCACCGCAACGGCTCCCGAAGCATGCGCTGGTGGTGGTTGTGACGCCGACGCAAGTAGCTGTGACTCCGCCGCCGCAGGTTGCGACGCTGCTGCCGCTGCTGGCTGCGATCAGGCCGGCGCCAAGGTTTGCCCGGTCACCGGCAAGGTCGAGAACTAGTCTCGCCATTCAGAACCTTCCTGGTTCTGAATCAATACAAGAGAGGGCGCGCAACGCGAGTTGCGGGCCCTCTCTTTGTTTGTGCACTTGGGTGCTGCATGCGGTGATGGCTCACGCACTTGAGCGCTTCACAGGATCTTCCCGATCGAGCAGGAGGTATCCCCCGGCGAGCAGGCGATCGAGGAACGCTTCGAGTCCATCGCCAACGACGCGCAAGCCGATCGCCAGGCCTTCCCCGGGACTGGGAAAGGCGAAGTACTCGTGCAATTGGACTCCGGTGGCCAGGGCGACCCGAGTGGGGTCAAGGGGGGGGCCGCCGTCCGCGGGCCAATGCATGGTCAGCCGCGTGCCTTTGGCACCGGCCTTGAGTTGAACGAACGTCCGGAAGAGGTCGCTCTCTGTGATGATGCCGGCGACTTGGTCACCATCGAGCACGGGCAAGCCACCAATCTTGTGCTTCAACATCAACTCTGCGGCGGTTTCGAGATGGTCGTTGGGGGCCACTGAAACCAAGTCGCGGGCAAGGATGGAACGCAGCGGACGCTCAAGATCCCGATCGTCTCGGTCCGAATCCAGTTGTCGCAGATTCCAGGGCAAGATTCGAAGCAGATCTCGGTCCGTCACCATTCCAATCACCTGCTTGTCATGGACCACAGGCGCACGTCGCAACCCTTCTTCGCAGAACTGAGTCCAGGCGTCGGCGCAAGTCATGTCCGCCTCGAGCATCGTGACCGACCGGCTCATGAAGTGGCGAACCAACATGGGGACTACTCCGCGATACTCAGCAGGGAGATTTCGAAGACTAGAGTCTCGTTGGGCGGAATTAGGCCTTCGATGCCTGCTTCGCCATAGGCGAGTTCGGGGGGCAGGCAGAGGTTCCGCTGACCGCCGACGCGCATTCCGAGAATGCCCGTGTTCCAACCGGCCAAGGGGGCCATGCCGAGGGTTAAATCAATCGGGACACCTCGTTGAATGCTCGAGTCGAAGATGGAGCCATCCGCCAAGAAGCCGACGTAGTCGATAGTGATCGTCTGACCCGTGGTGACAGCAGGCCCTTCTCCGACCAGGACTTCCCGGTAATGCGCTCCGTTGTCGAGGGATACGAGCTCATGCGCCACCTTGACTTTGGTGGTGATTCCTAAGAGTGCGCAACCAGGGAGTGCCAGGCAGAGCAGCAGGGGGAGGAACGAACTTGACTTCATCCTGATTGGAATTCGGTGGCAGAGGTCAGTGGGCCAGGACGGCTGCGATGGAGGCGACATTCACGATGTCATTCACCACGCATCCGCGGCTAAGGTCCATGTAAGGTTTTTCGAGGCCTTGAACCAGCGGGCCGAGCGCAAGCGCACCTGCCAGTCGTTGGGTCAACTTGTAGGCGATGTTGCCCGAGTCCAGGTCAGGGAAGACGAGCACGTTGGCCTGACCACCGAGGGGCGAGCGCGGTGCTTTGATCATTGCAACTTGCGGGACGATAGCGGCGTCCACTTGCAGTTCCGCATCACAGCAAAGCCCCGGGGCTCGCTGAGTGAGTAGTTGGCCCGCGCGAATGATTTTGTCCACACGTTCGTGTTTCGCAGAACCCTTGGTAGAGAACGAGAGCAAAGCGACGCGCGGGGTTTGACCTGTCAGGCGGCGGTGGCTTTCAGCGGAAGCCAGAGCGATATCCACCAACTGTTCAGCAGTCGGATCCGGGACGACGCCACAGTCGGCGAAGGTGAGCGTTCGATCTTCCATCACCATCAGGAAGCAAGAAGAGACCGTTTTGATGTCGTTCGAGAGCCCCACCACCTGAATACCTGCGCGCAGGACTTGGGCGGTGGCTGATTCACTTCCGGCGACGGCACCATGGCAATCGCCTGAACGGAGCAAGAAGGCGGCGAAGAACAGCGGATCCTGGGCCATGGTCCGCGCCGCTTCCTGCGTGAGGCCTTTGTGCTTGCGTAGTTCGAATAGCTCCTCCGCGAATCGCGCACTGCGTGCGTCGCTGGATGGACGTAGCACTTCGACTCCCGTGGGCACACTCGCGAGCTGGCCCCCATCAATCAGCACCGGCTGACACAAACCCTCTGAAGCGAGAATGGCCGCAGCCTGGCAAATGCGCGGATCCCCCGACTCGGGCAAGACGATGCGGGCACCAAGTCGGCGGGCCTTCTCTCGGATTTCGAGGATGAGGTCCATGGCTTTAACCCTTGACCGAATCCAACACTTCCTGGGGGATCTCCATCTGCATGCGCAGGACGGCAAGGCCATGGGTCTTGCCCTGGGCATCCGTCTTAAGCGAGGCGCTGCCGCCTCCGCCTAGGCTATCTTCAAGTAGGAAGTTGAGCACTCGCATGTTGTCAGCGGCGTAACGCTTCACCATGCCCAAGTTCACGGAGCGCATGTGAGTGCGCACCACATCCGGGGTGAGTGCAATCTTCAGAAACTCATAAGCTATCTGGCTGCGGCCGATGATTCCTACGTTGGAACCTTCGCCCTTATCGCCGGAACGGGCGAACGCGATGCTGGAGAGAGGTTGTGTGGGCATGGCGTGTGCAGGTTATGCGGTGAAGATCGTGACCCGCGTTTCCACGAGTTCCTTTTTGAGGAGGGCCGGCCAGTAGCCGATGATTTCTGTGGCTTTGGGGCGGCCGCCCGCAAAACCGGTGACGCCGGGAGGTCCGCTGGTGACCAACGGCACCAACTCCGGCCCAAAGCGATTCACCTTGTCGCGGTCGGGGCCCTTGACGCCCATGCGTAGGACAATTTCCGAGGGTTCGCCTGCTCCTTCGATGCGAATGCCCTCGTGGCAAACGTTCCCACCGACGTATTCCACCATGCGTTCCGCTGCGCTGTAGTCGAAGCCGTCAAAGGCGAGGCGCTGCCAAACTACTTGCGCGCACAGTTGCGCTTTTTCAAGGGCATCGGGACCCGACACGGTGAGTTGTCCGACGGCCTTCCAACCGTCGTGGTAACTCATGGACACTTTGTAGGTCGGCGTGGGAGGTGCGCCCTTGACGCCGCTGATGCGTACGCGGTTTGGCCCTTCCTGCTCCATGGAGAAACTAGTGAAGTCCGCAATCCCATCGGGGGTGATGTAGTTGGCGGGGTCGCCCATTTCATAGGCGAGTTGGTGAGAGACCGAAGGGATCGTCACCATGCCCCCTGTGCGTTCGTGCTTGGTGACGACGAAGGTGCCATCTTCGTAACCTTCGATGATCGGATAACCAATTCGCGCCATGTCCGGAACCTCGCGCCAATCGGTGTAGTTACCACCGGTGCACTGGGCGCCACATTCCACGATATGTCCAGCGACGGTTCCTGCCGCGATCTTATCGTAGTCGTCTTTCTTCCAGCCAAATTCGTGGATCATCGGGCCGATGACCAACCCAGGGTCCGTGCCACGACCGGTGATGACAATTTGGGCGCCCTGGTCCAGCGCTTCCGCGATGGGGAACGCGCCGAGGTAGACATTGGCGCTCGTGACACTGTCGCGCACGCCGGAGAGCGGTGCTCCTGTGTCCATGTTGCTGAGAGTCTCACCCTTGGCCAGCAAGTCATCAAGCTGATGGAGGATGTCATCCCCTTCGACCACAGCCACCTTGATTCCCTTGAAGCCGTGCTTCTCGATTACAGCCATCACCGCATCCTTGCAAGCGTGGGGATTGACCCCGCCGGCATTGGCCACGACCTTGATGTTCTTCTCCACGAGTTGTGGGAGCACGCGGTCGATGAGGGTCACGAAGTCGGTCGCGTACCCCATCTCCGGTCGCCGGGTTTTGAGCTTCTGCATGATGCTCATGGTCACCTCGGCGAGGTAATCCAATGTGAGGTAGTCGAGGGGGCCTTCGTTCACCAGGCGAATGGGGCCCAGGATCGAGTCACCCCAAAAGCCTTGGCCGTTGGCGATGAGGACCTTCTTTGAGTCGGTCATGGAGATGGCAGAGGGGGTCGGTTGGAGGCGAGCGACGCCAGTTTACCGATTCCATCAGCCATTCCTCAAAGTGCAGCGGATTTCAGGGCTGCATCCTCTCCAAATTGCAATTCAGGCGGGCTGAATGGGCCGCGGCTACCTGCTCCTGCTAGGTTGGTGCCCATGCGCAAAACCACCACTATGATCCTCTTGTTGGCCTCGAGTTGTCAGGTCCCCGTCAGTGACCTGCAATTGGTGGAGTCGGCCCCGCTGGGGACTTCCATCGGGAGTGACGATCTCCCCGAGTTTCACGAGACCTGGTTGGAGATGATCGAGTCTGCTGGCGAGTCCATCGAGTTGTCCCACTTCTATGCCAGCAACGAACCAGGGAGCTTGCTCGAGCCCGTGGTCGTGGCTTTGGAGCAGGCCGCGGAACGGGGTGTTCGGGTGCGCTTTCTCGTGGACGAACGCTTCTACGAGACCTACCCGGAGACACTCGAGCGCTTGGCCAGGCGCTCGGAGTTGGAAGTACGTCGCCTCGATTTGAGCGAGACCACCGGGGGCGTCCTGCACGCCAAGTACATGCTGACCGATGGATCACGTTCCTGCGTGGGCAGCGCGAATTTCGATTGGCGTGCTCTGGAGCACATTCAAGAATTGGGGGCGCTTGTCGATCACACCACCGTCGCCAGCGCCCTAGGCGACGTGTTCGAGCTTGACTGGTGGTTGGCGGGTGGGGGAAGCCCAGCGGACCGCCCAGTGTCGCGGGTCAGCGCCGAGGACTTTCCGGTGGAAGTCCAGATGCCCAACGGCGCACAAGTGCAAGTCACGCCGGTCTTCAGCCCAAAGGACTGCCTGCCCAGCGAAGACTTGTGGGACCTCCCGTATCTGATCGATTGGATCAATGAGGCCCAACAGCACATTCGTCTTCAGGTCATGACCTTTCGCATGAAGGGTCGCGCTGGCGAGTCCTTCGAGGAGTTGGAGTCAGCCCTCTTGCGCGCGGGTCAGCGCGGTGTGCAGGTGCAACTCTTGGTGGCCGATTGGGGCAAACGCCGGGGCACAATCGAAGGGCTCAAGTATCTCACTCAGCAACCTGGAATCGAGGTCCGAATGGCCACCATCCCACCAGCGGAAACAGGTCACATTCCTTTCGCTCGCGTGATTCACTCCAAGTTCATGGTCGTGGACCGCGACCTGACTTGGATCGGAAGTAGCAACTGGGAGAGGGGTTACTTCTATGCGAGCCGCAACGCCGGCCTGCTCGTGGAGGGCGTGGCCTGCGCACAGCGTTTGGTCGAGTACTTCGAGAGCGGTTGGGATGGTCCCTACAGCTACGCAATCGACCCCGACGAGGAATACGTGGTTCCTCGCATCGGGGACTGAGATCTCACGACTTGCGAGCAGACGGAAGCAAAGCGCTCAAGGGCCAGATCAACTGGCCAGGTAAGAGGCGCGGGAGCTTCTCGATGCCAGGGTATCCAAGCGATTTTGGATTCCGATCGCGGGGCCAGTAAGCTGTTCCGAACAGGAAGTCCCAGAGCGACAAGACGATGCCATAGTTCTTGCCCACGCCTCCCTCGGTGGAAGCGTCGTGGTGCCAAAGGTGCATGCGCGGGCTGTTCATTAAGTAGCCCAGCCTGCCAATGTCGACTTGGAGATTGGCGTGGTTGAAGTGGCCCCAAAAAGTACCGGCGACCCAGACCGGGAAGAGGGCTTCGATGGGCCCCCCCAGGAAGAAGAGGGGGATGTAGAGCAAGGACCTGTACACGACAATTTCCACCCAGTGGAAGCGGAAGTTGCCTGCCCAGTCCATGTCCACTACCGAGTGGTGCAGCTTGTGAAACTCCCACAAGAACGGGATCTTGTGCAGGGAAACGTGCACGCACCACTGCATGAAGTCGTTGACGAACATGTAGACCAGGAAGGCGACAATCCAGGGGGCGTCATCCAGCAGGCCGTGTTCGGGCAGGGCTCCGACAGAGTCAAGCAGGTCACGGGTGTGTCTCGCGCTCCAGGCGACCGCACCTCCGGCGACGACCGCATAGAAGTGCCCATTGAAGAGCAAGTAAAACATGTCGTTGGCGAACTGCGGACGCAGGAGCTTCTGGTGCGGTCGCTCAGGTCGCAGGCGTTCCAGCACGAGAAACGTCAGGGACGCGACGAGCAGCCATTGAACGTAGGTCATATTTGTCGGGAGTGGACGGTGATTCAGACCCAGAGTAAGCAGCAGCGACCATCACGGACCAGTGCAAAAGCTCCGATCACTTGCGGGTGAGGCGGAACTCCATGTCCTTGGCCGATGCTTTCCCTGCGCTGAACATGACCACGTCGTTGAGTAACTGCCCTTCTTGGAGACGCATGCGCCAGCCGTGGATGTGGGAGTCGTCGTGGGAGGTCACATTGGATGGCTTACCGTTGCACCGGAACTCAAGGGCTCCGTCGGCATCAAGCGGGCCAGCTTCCAGGTGCGGAGCGTTGCCCATCATGCAGTAATGGGTTGCCAGCAGTTTTGCCCCATCCATGTGATAGACCGTTAGCATCTCCCTGGGGGTTCCAACGAAAGTTCGCTCTTCAACGAAGCTGCCACCCGCGGATACACGGAACTCGCTGTTGCCTTCCGACTCGTGGGCTCCGAGGCTTTCCGATTCCCAAGTGCCGGCC
>JBLIMI010000135.1:0-7959 GCA_047638655.1 Minisyncoccia bacterium
AAATTTCCATAGTTCGCCGAGGGATGGCGACTCGGTAACTGTGACCCTCGAGATGTGTTTCTTCGCGGACAGCTCTACAGTGGCTACGCAAAACTACGAGCAATGGTTCGCTGACCTAGAGAAAGAACCATGGCACCTCGATAACCAGTATTCGAGCAGTGACCCCATCGTCGGAAATGAATCCGGGACTTACCTGCCGAACCTCAAAATCACCGTAGACGTTTCAGAAGCCGAGGAGCCGACATCATGAGTGCGTTTTTCACAAACATGAGTCTGGCTCGACTCATCATTCTGATCTCGATCCCCGGTTCCATCTTCTTGGCTTGGGCAGGGCTGCAGCATGAAGAGAAACTCGGAATCCTGCGCAATGCCTACACCTCCCAAATCCCGAAGGTGGTCCGCGAGATTCAGGAACTCTCCAAGTTCAACACGAAGCTCCAGAAAGACATCAAAGGCGATCTCTATCTAGACAAGTCGAGCCCGGTTAACTACGTGCGATCTTGCGCGGACAATCCGGCGGTGGAAATGGGCGAGGTCAACGTGACCCTCTCCGAGAGACCGGGAGTTGGCGGAGTGATCGACAACAAGATCACCATTCGACCCTTGAACCCCAAGGACGTCTACACGCACTCACAGATCGCGGCGTTCCTCTACCGACTGGAAGCGGACAGCAGCCAAATCAAGGTCACGGACATCAAGTACAACTTGGTCGGTCGCGGCATCAAGACCGACGACATCCCCGAGGACAAATGGACCTTCGAAGCGACCATCACCAACCGCGTGAAGGATCCTTCGAAAGCGAAACCGAACTCGGCTGGGCGTTAGAGGCCGGCCGGACGCACGAGCCAGACGGCGGCGCCTAACAAGCTGCTGCCAACGGCGAGTGGCAGCAGATCCGATGCTTCACCAAAAATGGTGAGTGAAACCAGGACTGCGAGTGGAACCTTGACGTTGTTCAGGACCGCCAGGGATGGCTCACTGACCTTGGTGGCTCCCAGGTTCCAGAGGAAGAATCCAAGACCCGACGGCAAGAGTCCGAGGTAGAGCAGCGTCAGCTGCTGGTCTTGGGAGACTTCAAGAGCGCTCCAGTTCGTAAGAGCGGCTGCAACCACTCCAGCGACGAGCACGCCACCCAAGTAGAGCAGTCCGAAGACGGAGCTCTGTTTTCTGCCGTCCAGCTCCTTGGCCAGCCGTTTGTAGGTCAACTGGCCTGCGGCGAAGCATGCGTTCGCAGCCTGAACGAGCAAAAAGCCAACCCAGACCTCATTCTCGCCGAGTGGGTTCCAAGAGATGACAGCGGCCCCGGCGCAGGCCAGGAGGGACGCACTCCAAGCCTTGCGCCGAGCGCTTGACCCTGAAAATAGCGCCACGTAAAGCGGCGTCAAGACCGTGAACAGCGCCACTTCGTGGGCGGCAAGATGGCCGTAAGAGCGAATGTACAGGACGTACATCAGCCCGAACTGCACGCCGCCAACGCCGACCAACTTCAAGGCAATCGAACGCTGCAAGCCGCGAACCCGCAGGAGCGGAAGGAAAACCAGCGCCGAGATTCCAAGTCGCGCGAAGGCCACGAAGTTGGGATCAACCCCGGCTAGCTTTCCCTTGATCAGGCCGAATGAGAACGCCCACAGGAGCGAGGTTGCCAACAAATAGATCATCGTCTCATGCGAGCCGACTTCATGTTGGCCACGAAAGGCGCCGGCCTAGCGCGCTTCCCTGTGGAATTCCTGGATGGATCGGACCGAGTAATCGGCTCGATGAATCGAGGAGAGCGCGTGCACCATGGCTGAGATACCGGGCAAAGTGGTGATGCAAGGAATTCCAGTGGTGACGGCTTGCGAACGGATGCTCGAATCATCCACCCTTTGTTGTTTACCGTAGGGGGTGTTCAGGATCATCGCCACATCGCGGTTCTTGATGATGTCCACTACGTGCGGTCGGCCTTCGTGCACTTTGTTGACGCGCTCGACGGGGATACCGGCTGCCTTGAGCGTGTTGTAGGTTCCGTCAGTCGCGACAAGTTGGTATCCGAGAGCGGCCAGAGTGCGTGCCTCGGGGGCGATGCCGCGCTTGTGGGAGTCGCGGACCGAAATGAAGATGCGACCCGACTTGGGCAGCTTGGTTCCCGCGGCGAGGTAAGCCTTCGCAAACGCGTAGCCCAGCTCACGGTCGATGCCCATCACTTCGCCCGTGGAGCGCATCTCCGGGCTCAAGAGAATGTCAGACCCCGGGAAACGGTTGAAGGGAAAGACCGGCGCCTTGACTGAGTAGTAAGGCGGGATGATTTCCTTTGTGAAGCCCAACTCTTCCAGCGTCTTGCCGCACATGATCTTGGCTGCAAGGTTGGCCAGAGGAACGCCGATTGCTTTGGAGACAAAGGGCACCGTGCGCGATGCGCGCGGGTTGACTTCGATTACGTAGAGCTGGCTGTTTTTGACCGCGTATTGCACGTTCATCAGGCCAATCACGCCCAGCTCAAGGGCCATGGACTTGGTCGTCTTCGAGATCTCCTCGAGCATGTCACGCCCAAGAGTGTGCGGAGGCAACACGCAGCAAGAGTCGCCGGAGTGGATACCCGCTTCCTCGATGTGTTCCATGATGGCGCCGATCACCACCAACTTGCCGTCGCAGATGGCGTCCACGTCGATCTCGATGGCGTCCTCGAGGAACTTGTCCACGAGGATCGGCTTGTCAGGGGAGGCCTGGACGGCGTTTTGCATGTAGGTGTCCAGAGCATCGTCGTCGTAGACGATTTCCATGGCGCGTCCACCCAACACGTAGCTGGGCCTGACGAGGACTGGATAGCCGATTTCACGGGCGATCACGAAAGCCTCTGCCACCGTGGAAGCGATTCCGCTTTCCGGCTGGCGAATACCAAGCTTGGTCAGGAAGGTCGTGAAGCGTTCGCGGTTTTCGGCGCGGTCGATGGAGTCCACGGAAGTTCCAATCAATGGCGCACCCGCTTGTTCCAGCCCCTCGGCCAGGTTGAGGGGTGTTTGCCCTCCGAACTGAACGATGATCCCAGCGGGCTCCACCCGCTTGGTGATGTGCATGACGTCCTCGTGGGTCAAGGGCTCGAAGAACAAGTCATCCGAGGTGTCGTAGTCCGTGGACACCGTCTCGGGGTTGGAGTTGACCATCACGGCTTCGGCGCCGAGCTCGCGCACGGCGATGGCGGCGTGCACACAGCAGTAGTCAAACTCAATGCCTTGACCGATACGATTGGGCCCGCCACCCAGGATCATGATCTTCTTTTTGCCGGACGGCTCGTACTCGCACTCGTCTTCCCAGGTGGAGTAGTAATAGGGCGTGACCGCTGCAAACTCGGCGGCGCAGGTGTCCACCAACTTGTAGGTCGGGTGGATGCCAAAGTCTTCCCGCAGGCCAGCGACTGCGCCGGCATCGGTGCCCGCCGCGAGCGCGATCTGAACGTCGCTATAGCCGTATTGTTTCGCCTGTCGCAGGAGTTCCTTGGTCAGCAGGGCCCCGCCGAGTTCTTGTTCGAACTCGACCAACTCGCGAATGTTCTCCAGGAACCAAACGTCGACGCGGGTTGCTTCGTGGATTTCCTGCGTGCTCCAGCCGGAGCGGTAAGCCACGCGCAGGGCGAGGAAGCGATGCTCGTTGGGAATGCGCAGAGTGCGAGTGAGCAGTTCGGCGTCGAGCAGCATGGCTTCGGCCGGATCCGAGGGGTCCAGTCCGAGCCCGGTGCGACCCGTCTCCAAGCCGCGCAGGGCTTTTTGCAGAGACTCTTTGAAGGTGCGCCCGATCGCCATGGTCTCGCCCACACTCTTCATAGAGGTGGTCAATGTCGCATCGGCGCTGGGGAACTTCTCGAACGCAAAGCGCGGCATCTTGGTGACCACGTAATCGATCGAGGGCTCGAAACAAGCCGGTGTCACGCGTGTGATGTCGTTCTGCAGTTCATCCAGCGTGTAGCCCACGGCTAGTTTGGCTGCAAACTTAGCGATCGGAAAACCAGTGGCTTTGGAGGCAAGTGCCGAGGAGCGCGAGACCCGCGGGTTCATCTCGATCACGATCATGCGCCCATCCTCTGGGTTGATCGCGAACTGACAATTGGATCCGCCGCACTCGATGCCGATCTCGCGCATGATCGCGAGGGACGCATTGCGCAGGGCCTGGTATTCACGGTCGGTTAAGGTTTGGGCCGGCGCAACGGTGATTGAGTCACCTGTGTGCACGCCCATCGGATCGATGTTCTCGATCGAACAGATGATGACGACGTTGTCGTTCTTGTCGCGCATCACCTCCATCTCGAACTCTTTCCAACCGATCAAGCTCTCTTCGACCAAGATCTCAGTGTTCAAAGAAGCAGCGAGACCGCCTTCGGCGATGGTCTCAAACTCTTCCACGTTGTAAGCGATGCCCCCGCCGGTGCCGCCCATGGTGAAGCCGGGTCGGATGACGCAGGGCAATCCAATTTCGGAGAGCCCGCGCCGGGCGTCCTCCATGTTGTGGGCGACTCGGCTCGTGGCACTGGCCAGTCCGCAGCGGTCCATGGCGGCCCGGAACAAGTCGCGGTCTTCTGCCTTGCGAATCACATCGGCAGTGGCGCCGATCATCTCCACTTCGTACTTGTCGAGGATTCCGCGGTCGAACAATTCCAACGCGGTGTTCAGACCTGTTTGGCCGCCAAGAGTCGGCAAGATAGCGTCTGGCCGTTCTTTCGCGATGATCTTCTCGACCGCCCCCCAAGTGATGGGCTCGATGTACGTGGCATCGGCCATCTCCGGATCGGTCATGATCGTTGCCGGATTCGAGTTCACCAGGATCACCCGGTAGCCCTCTTCTCTCAAGGCCTTGCAAGCCTGGGCACCGGAGTAGTCGAACTCGCATGCCTGCCCGATAACAATGGGCCCACTACCGATGATCAGAATCGACTCGAGATCGTCGCGACGGGGCATGCAGGCTGGGCTTCGCCGGGGGGGCGGGGAAGGATGGCTCGGGGTACGGGTGTGCTGGAAACGGCACGTTCCAGGAGGATGCGAATTGAACCACATGCAGCCCTCGCTGTCGATGGCTGCGACGTGTTGCTGGGGAGGCTCTTGACGGAGATCCTGCTTCCTTGGCTCAACCGAATGGAAGCCCGCAGCCGCTCCTAGGAATGCCCAAAGGAGGTACGGTGCACCTGGATTACAGGTAGCTCCAGAGGCTGGCCTTGCCTCGGCGCTTCCATCTCCCGTAGGGCGGACAGAGCGGGTAGAGCAGCACGGTCACAAGCGCCCAGGCCACATAAATGGTGCGCAAGTTGTTGTCGTTGCAGTAGTTCGGCGGAAGGGGAGGTCGGAAGCTGGCGAATCGCGCTCGGTAGCTGAGCACAAATTGTCCGTCCCGAATCCAGGACCAAAGTCCCGCCAGGAGTTGGCCCAAGTAGAGGTGGCAGCCGTAGAAAAAGAGGGGTACGCGGCCAAGGACGATCAGCTTGCGGCCGAGCAGGCCTGGCTCGCGATCTAGCCAGGCAAGTGCAATGAAAAGCGGGCCCAGGGTCATGCAGAGGTACAGCAAGGAGGGCGGATACTTCTGCAGGTTGAGAAAGCTGAGCAGGCTTGCGGGCCACTCGCCCACAGTGGACCAAGGAGTCGGGTCGCGGCAGACCCCGATTCAGCGCAGCAAGAAAAGGAGGGCGCAAACTCCGGTACCCAGAAAGAGCAAACCCCTTCTACGCTCTTCACGGGGGGCCAGAAATGCAGGCCCCAGGCAGTAGCCGAGGGCCATCACGCCGATCCAGGGCAGCACGGGATACTGGAGAAAGAGGACGTGTCCAGCCACAGGAATGGGGCGTCCGTTCGGACCTTCGTGAAAGAGAGCCCAGAACCATGCGTGCTGGATGAGATCCGTTGGGGATACCGGATCCCACAGGTTGTGGCCGCAGACTAAGGATGAGCGCGCTGGCGAGCACGGCCCGAGTAGGCAACCAGATGAGTCCAGCGAGAACGATCATGGCCGCCCCGATGGCGCCAATCACCTGGAAGAAGCTGAAGACTAGGGCCAAGTCGAAGATCCAGCCGCCGGCGACCACGGTGACTTCGAGCAACAACAGCCACAGGACCCGTTCTTGGAGAAAACGCGATGGGCTCGCTTTACTCAGTTGCGCGCGTTCCTGATGCAAAAAGACTGACATGCCTGCCAGGAAGACGAAAACGGTCGCGCAGAAGTGTGTCACCCAACGCGTGAAGAAGAGCGCAGTCGTGGTTGTATCGAGACCGTAGGTTCGACACGGGGATCGCCAAAGAAGTCACGAACGTGGTCCAGTGCCCTGATCACCATCACCAGACCGCGTAAGAGGTCGAGGGAGTGGATGCGGTTGGACCGTTCCATCAGGTCGGGCGGGTTGGGTTCGGGCTCAAGGCCGCGATTCGCCGGGGCGATCCAGCAGTTTGATCTCGACCATGTCCGTGACTTGGGTGGACAGGCGCTGAACCCATTCGTCCGTGAGGATGGACGCGTTGCCCCGGTCGACCACTAAACGCGTTCCCAGGCTTCCGTGTTGTTGGGCCTGCTCCAGCAGGGCACTCCAATCGGTTTCCTCATCGACGAGCAGAGCGTCGAGTCCCCAGCGCCTCTCAAGCAAGTAGAGGTGGTCGGCCTCCGTCGACAGGACCCAGTCACCGGCTTCAAGCACTTGGCTGGCGCTGGCCCGCCACTCGCGGAGCGGATCGCCCGCGCTGAGGAAGCTCAAAACGCCCCATAGCCCGAGAGTTTGCAGGCCCAGCGCCAACGGAACGGCAACCGACCCCGATGGCTGGTCTTGACGTGCGCTGAGGTCTAGAACCCCGATCAAGGCCGGCGGAAATAGCCAAATGAAGGAATACCCAAATGGGGCGCTGGCGCATAAAGCGCAACCGAGGGCTGGGAACAAGATCCAAGCCAGCAGCCAGCGCGGGGGAGCTGATTCCGCATGGTTGCGGCGTAGGAAGAAGAGGCTGGCGGGACCAAAAAGAGCCAAGCCGAGGGCCGCCAGTGCAGCGATGGCCCAGGCCATTGGTGATGACCAGTGGGCGCTGAAGTCGAAGAAATAAGACTCCTTGATCACCGCGAGCGCGCCCTTGGACCCATTGGAATCGAAGAACGGTCCAGCGAAGAGGAGGTAGCCGGCGAGTCCAGCGGCGAGCAAGGTCACAGGTGCTTGACCCACATCCAGCTTCCAATTTTTTTGTCGCGAGGCGAGGGCGAGCCAAATGGCCGGCAGGGTCCAGGCCATTCCCACGTCGAGCAGGGAGGCAAGCGCCCAGAGAGCCACCACGGGCCAAACGCGGTAGGGACCTTCGCGCCACAATTCCCGCATCAAGAGCAGTCCTGTCAGGAGGGCGACGCTCCCTGTCCCCGCCGTGGTGGCCGCCGTCCAGGCTCCGGGGGCGAGCAAAATGACCAGGCTGACGGGCAATGCCAAGCGGAATTCGAGGCCTAGCTGACGTCCAAGTACGAGAGCGATGGGCAGGCACGCTCCGTAGAACACGGCCGAGACGATCAGCCCAACCATTTCCGGTGCTACACCCCACGAATCTGCGATTGTCTTCGCGAGGGTGCGCCAACAGGCGTCGCCAATTCCAATTCCACGCCAGTTCTCAATGCCAGCGCCGGCGAGCAGCCGTTCTTGCGGCCTTGCAAGTGCAAACAGCATCAACGCCAACCCCACCAGCCAACAAGCGCCCAGTTCGCGGCGCGACCTGCTCGCCGATTCATCGTCGATCAGTTGCGTGGTGAGGTGGCGCGGAAACCCGCCCACCACTTCTTGCCACGTGTCTTGGCCGTCAGCGGGTGGTTGGGGAGAGTGGGGCTGAAAGGGGTCGCTCAAGGATTACCTGCTTGTCGGCGCGCGAGAGTAGCACGCCATCCGTGCATTCGCGCCAGAGCAACTATGCCACCCTCCGAGGGTCTCAAAAAAGGAATCCGAGTAGGAGCCGTTGCTGATGGAGCCGCGCCGTCCGTATGAGTCGA
>JBLIMI010000136.1:0-7922 GCA_047638655.1 Minisyncoccia bacterium
GCTGCCTTCGCGGGCGTGGACTGGGAAGACCTCGAACGATCCTGGAAAGCGTACACCCTCGACTAAAAGAGCCCAGCCCGTGGCCCCAAATGCCAGCCATCTGCGGTTGGCAATTGTGGGCGCGATTCCGTCAGGTTAGTCTGCTGACACTCCCTGGGCGCGTTTTGAAGCGCGCCGTCCCCCGACCTCGCCCGTGCCTGGAGGCCCGTTTGTTACGAATCCGCATCGCCTGCCTGAGCCTGCCCCTGCTCCTCGCACTCTCCCCCGCCGCCGCCGCCGCGGCCGATCGCCTGATCACCGAGGATGGGCGCGTCATTGACTTGGTCAAGGGTCGCAAGACCGAGGTTGGTTACACGCTGACCTTCAACGCCGGAGAGATCCTGGTCGGTCCTGACTCGGGCATTGCCTCGATTGAAATCGAAGGCGACATGGCGGATTACGTGCCACAAAACGAGGACGAAAAGAAGAAGTTGGCGGATGGCTTCATCCGCTATCGTGGCAAGTGGATGAGCAGGACGCGGTACGAGAGCCAGCTCAATAAAGAATTCAGCGAGTCCCAGGAACGCCTGACGAACTTGACTGCGCACTCCAAGTGGCACAACGCTTGGGAACTGGAGACCAAGCACTTCAAGTTCAAGACGAACACTTCCGAGGAACTACTCGCCTATTACTCCAACTTGCTTGAGGCCTACTATGCGCTGATGAACAAGCGCATTGGGATCAAGCCCACGCTCTCTTACCGTCGCAAGAAGATGGGCGTCAATATCTACAAGTCACGCAAGGAATTCATGGATTTGGCGGCTGCGGCGCCCGGCCCCACCACCTTGGGCTACTTCTGGTCTGGAGATGACACCCTGAATTTCTTCCATGACTACGAAGAACCCAAGCTCAGCGAGTGGGTTGCACTGCACGAGTGCACCCATCTATTGACCTTCCTCATCGACCAACAGTACGGCCCACAGATCTGGCTCAACGAAGCCGTGGCGGACTACTACGGCTCCTCCAAAATCACTCAGGGGGCCCGTGGAACGTTTGAGATCGAACCGGGGTTGCTGCAAACGGATCGTATTTTGACCGTGCAACAGGCCTTCGAGGACGACAACTACACACGGCTTGAGGACCTCTTCTTCGTCAGTCGAGAGTCGTACACCGGCTTTCACTACGCCCACGGCTGGTCGCTTGTCTACTTCATCTACAACTACGAGAACGGCAAGCACGCCAAGGCCTTCTCCAAGTTCTTCAAGGACCTCTACACACTCAAGAAAGGCATCCCCTCCACCTCCGAACTCGGTCCTCCTCCCACTGGAGTGCGCAAGGTAGTGAAGCCCTCCGACATCCGCGACCTCTTGCTAAAGACGATCAAGTACAAGACCGTCGCGGAGCTCGAGAAAGACTGGAAGGCCTTCATCACTGAGATTCCGATCGAGAGCGGTCCTGCCTTGCTCAAAAGAGGGCTATCCCGGACCCGCCAAGGGAAGTTTGAGGGCGCCATTGAGGACCTCGACCTGGCCATCGAGAGCGGGATCACTGATCCCCGCGCCTGGACCGCTCGTGGCATCGCTAGGGCCATGAACGGTAGCTTCCAGGATGGCATCAAGGACCTCGAGAAGGCCCTGAAAATGGCTCCGCTGAATGCTCAGATCCATAACCGGTTGTCCCAACTCCACGTCGGATTTGCTGCTCCGCTCGGATTTGACTTTGACCTAGATGGGGATTACGACGATGAGGATGGCAAGCGACATGCCGGATTTGCCATGGAGCTCGACCCCAGCAACCAAACCTACAAACGCTGGTACGAACAGTTCAAGTAAGCCAAAGATGACCCGCCCCTCCTTCCTCCCGCTGCTCTTGCTTTGCCTGCTTGCGGGGTGCCACGGCACCCGCAACTTGGTGGATCCGATCGTGCAAATCCAGACCAAGAACGGTCGTGAATTGGGAGTCACCACGGACTACGGCATCGTGTTCTTGGGGCGCACCGCCCAGTCGGGCCCGATCGAGGTCACCGCCTGGTTCGGAGATGGACCCTCCGTGGAAGACAGCACCATCGAGCCCGTCTCCGGGGACATCTACACGGCCGAGACAGAGATCTTGCTGCCGCCGGTGCCCTTGCTCTTCATCGACCCCGGTCCAGGGGAATGGGTCGCCGTTCAAGGGCGCACCGAAGTGGGTTCCTGGAGAGAGGTGGTCAAGATCGTCAGCGACCCTCGCATTCGTGGCTTGATTCTCGAAATGCCTGATGCTCTGCGCGACCGCAACGATCAAATCGGAGCCGGAGTCTTCCGCTACATCGATGGCGACAGTGATCAACTCCAATTACTCGGGCTCATCTCGGGGCGGGTAGAGATCGAGACCGCGACGGGCATTCGCGAGTATGCCACGGTCATGGGTCCGCTCGAACTCTGGCGGCTCGTGACGCTCAAGCGCAGCTTCCCCCGTCGCCGGCCCCAGGTCTATCGCGACGACATCCTCTAGCCCTCGGCTGAACCCAAGCTCGACTTGGATCCAGTGCGCGTGCCGGGCCAGACTAGCTACGCCAGAAGCTGGGCATGAAGAGCGCCACCACGGCGTAGAATTCCAGCCGGCCGAGGATCATGAAGAGGGTCAAGACGACCTTCACCAGACTGGGCATCTCCGCGAAATTCATGCTCGGTCCCACCAGCCCTAGACCAGGGCCGATGTTGTTCAAGGTGGCGATGACGGCCGTAGAAGCCGTCTCTAGGTCGATACCAAAGACCGCCAAGAAGACGGTCCCGCCGAAGAAGAAAAAGGTCCAAAGGACGAAGTAGCCCGTGATCGATGAGACCACGGAATCGTCTAGGGCCACGCCATCCACGCGAACCCCGTGCAAGGCGCGCGGACGGATGAAGTGTCGCACGCCGCGCAGCGCAGCCTTGGCCACAATGATGAAACGGATGACTTTGACCCCGCCTCCGGTGGAGCCCGCGCTGGCACCGATTACGCACAACATCATGAGCCAGATGCGACAGAATTGGGGCCACTGATCAAAGTCGGCGGTTCCAAAGCCCGTGCTGGTCTCCATGCAGATCACCTGAAAGAAGGAGTCACGCAGCGCGAGAGCATAAGAACGGTAATCCGGCAGGGCGCTCTCCGCCATCCCATTGCTACCGCCCCAGAACCAAAGAACCGTGGCAATGGTGAAGATCGAACCAAAGGTCAAGAGCGAGTAGATTCGCACCTCGCTCGAAGAGATGATTGCGTGCCAGCTTTTCTTGAACCCCGATCGCAGGGCAATGTCGTAATAGGCGAAATTGATGCCCGCTAGAAACATGAAGCATCCAATCACCAACTCCGCTTTGTAGGAAGCGAAGTGCGCGACACTCGTGGAGTAGTTCGAGAATCCACCCGTCGCGATGGTTCCAAACGTGTGGATCACCGCGTCGAACCAGCCCATGCCCGTTGCGGCCAGTAGGATGCACTCGATTATGCTCAAGCCCACGTAGATCTTCATCAACGTGATGGCACTGTCGCGCACGCGTTGCCGTCCGGCCTCGCGGGCGATGCCAGGGATCTCGGAGCGAAACAAGCTGCGTCCCCCCGTGGGAAAGAGCACTACGAAGACCATCACAATTCCAAAGCCACCGAGCCAGTGGGTGAAGGAACGCCAAAAGCCGATACCGTGCATGGACCCGTGAAAGAGATCGATGTCCGCACCGGGCAAGATGGTCGAACCCGTCGTCGTGAAGCCAGACACCGACTCGAAGACGGCGTCCACGGGCGAAACCACCAGACCTGAAAAGAGATAAGGCAGGGCTCCGAGGATGCCGGTCACGATCCAGACCAGCCCGACGACCGCCAACCCCTCGCGCCGGAAGTAATTGGGACGGCCTTCCGCCGTCAATCGCTGTCCGCGGTTGGCCCACATCAACACTCCGCCGATTCCCCCCGACACAAGTGCCGACAACGAACAGGCGACCGCGCCGCCGCGCTCGCCGTAGTAGAGAGCCACACCGGCAGGAACGAGCAAGAAAGCGGCGAGGATCAAGCTCACGCTACCCAAGAGCCAAAGGACGGCACGCAGGTTCAAGCCAAACCCCCGGTCAAACGCTCACACCCTCTGATGCGCCGCTCAGACATCACGTCGCAACCGGAAGATGTCGAGCACCTTGTCCACGGCCTCTTTTTTGGCAAAGACCACCACGTGATCCCCGTTTTCCACCGGGCTGTCGCCGTTAGGCACGCTGATTTCCCCACCGTGCACGAGGGCACCAATCACCACGCCCTGGGGAAGGCCTAAGGACTTGATCTTGACGTGACTCTTCTTGCCGCCTAGCTCGACCTCGATCTCGAGGATCTCCGCTTGACCGTCGCCGAGCACCGCGATCGCAGCGACTGACCCCGAGCGAGCGAAGCGCAAGATACGGTTTGCGCACAATACGCGCGGCGAGATGGCCTGGTCCACGCCAACCAAGTCATAAATCGTTCGGTAGGACGGCTTGTTGACCAGGGCGATAGTGCGGTCTGCACCAAGCGATTTAGCCAGTAGACAAGCCACCATGTTCTCCTCGTCATCGCCGGAGGTAGCGAGAAATACATCCGCCTTTCCAATGCGCTCCTCGTGCAGGAGATCCAAATCGCTCACGTCTCCGTCGAGCACCATCACCTCTCCTGGAAACTCAGCCGCGAAGGCGCGTGCTCGTACAGCGTCACGTTCGATCACCCG
Organism: Minisyncoccia bacterium; assembly: GCA_047638655.1. Lineage (GTDB taxonomy): Bacteria > Planctomycetota > UBA1135 > UBA1135 > JABACD01. The sequence goes on from JBLIMI010000136.1 coordinate 4,682, forward strand.
AATGTTCATCCCGGGAATGGGCAACAACCGGCGAGTCACAGCACGTGCCACACCACCGGCCCCCATGATGACCACGGCGCGCCGGTGCGAAGGCGGAGCTCCGCAACCCACCTCGAAGGCGTCCAAGGAGTGGTGCTTGCCCACGACCCAGATTTGTTCGTTCACAGACAGTTGGTACTCGCCCGTCGGGATGATGAACTCCTCCGGCTTGATGACCGCAGCCACCAGCACCCCTCGGGGTAAGTCGAGATCCATCAAGCGACGGCCGGCGAGCACTGAATCGGGCTCGAGCCGGTAGCGCCGGGTCTGAATCTTTCCAGCCGCAAAGCTCTCGACCTCGAGCGCATTGCGTTCACGAATGGTGTTCACGATTTCCTCGGCGGCGAACTCTTCCGTGGAGAGAACCACATCGAAGCCCAAGGCTCCTTTGTAGAAGTAGCGATACTCTCGAAGGCGATCGAGTTCGTGCAGGCGCAAGATGATGCGCTTGGCTTTCAGTTCCCGGGCCAAGACGCAAGTCAACATGTTGGCCTTGTCATCGTCCGTCACCGCCACAAAGAGATCGCACTTCGAAACGCCCGCTTCGTTGAGGACTCCAACGTCCGTAGCGTCACCCAAGACCACCTGCACATCCAGGGACTCCATGATGCGCCGGGACTTCACTGGGTCCTTGTCGATCACGCTCACCCGGTGCTCCTCCCGGGAAAGAATTTCGGCGAGGTGGTAGCCCACCTCACCGGCGCCGATGATTGTGATGTCCATTGAAGTTGCTTGGCCTACGTGACTCAGGAAGGGTAGCAGCTAACAAGGACTGAATCGCCCCTCACAGTTGGCGATCTCCCAGAGGCCCCACCCAACGAGGCCAAGGCCCGCTCGAAGGCCGCCGCTCTTCCCCATCCGAGGTTCCGAGTAGCTTTCGGGTCACAAAGTTGTAGAGAGGCTTGCCTGTTTTTCTCCAAACCAGGGCGAGACCACGCCTGCGCATGGCTTTTCCCGCCCCATATTCCACTCCGGCAGCCTGGGGCCCACGCCCATCCCGGGTGTAACGCCGACGGTGTTTTTGCACGTGGCGCAAATCGTCCCGCACCCGTGCCTCAAAAGTCCGGCCTGCCCGCGGGTGAATGCTCGAGAGCTGAAAATCGATCAAGTGCGGGAACCCATCCCCCCCCACCAGGATGTTTTGCTCCTTGTGCAAGTCATTGTGACAGACGCCCCGCGTGTGCAATTCCTGCACGAGCCGATCCAGGTGATCGAAGAAATCCTCCGCCAACACCTGCGCCTTGTGCAAGGGTTCAGCCTCCACGTAGGTCCGGACCAAGACCTGTTCCGGCCTCGGCAGAAAGCCGTCGGCGCTCGGGATTGCCGCCGCAGCGTCGTTGCTGACGAGCACTGGCACGGCAACGAGTCCCTGCAAGGTCTCCAGGGCCTGGCGTTCTCTTCGCAAGAGATAACGTGCCGCAGCACCGGAGCCGGGCAGCCGTGCTCCCCGGGCAATGCGACGCAAAAGCAGGCTGCCATCGGCATCTGTCAGACGCTCGACGCAGCCAAAGCTGTCGCTCTTCAAGGTGGTTTGGACCTGCCAGCTCATGATACGGTGACTCCCGGGCGCCACCCTAACACGCCCTACTTGGTGACTCTCCACGAAAACGGCAACATGCAGGCCCCAGGCTCCGGCGCAATTGTGGTGCGCGGATTGACCCGTGCATTTGGGCAAGTTCTGGCCCTCGCGCCTCTCGACCTCGAAGTGGGCCCCGGCGGCGTCACGGGTCTATTGGGGCCCAACGGCAGCGGCAAGAGCACCTTCTTGCGCACCTTGATTGGCCTCGTCCCCAAGCACGGCGGTGACGCCTGGTTGGATGGCGTGCAACTCAAGGGCGATGGCACCGCCATTCGGAAACGCTGCACCTTTGCCCCCGGAGAACTCTCGTTCTATGGGCACCTGCGGGCGGACGAACAGTTGGACTGGCTGACCGAAGGCCGCGGCAGAGAAGGCAGACAACGAGCCCGTCAAATCGCCAAAGATCTCGAACTCCCCTTGCGTGCCCGGGTCCGAACATTTAGCCACGGCATGAAACGTCAATTGCTCTTCGCTGGTGCCATGGGGCCGCGAGTTCCCGTTCGTGTGCTTGACGAGATCACAGAGGGCCTCGATCCATCCAAGCGCGGCAGCGTGTTGGAACTCTTGCAAGAGGACGCGAAGTTAGGCACGACCATCCTGCTGTCCTCCCACCACCTCGGGGAGGTGCAACGTTGTTGCGACCGCATGGTCTTCCTGAACGAGGGCACAAAACTCAGCGAAGAGAGCGCCAAGGACGTGCGCAGCGAAGCCCGTCGCACCATCCGTTTGCGCTTCCCGAGCACCGCAGAGGCCCTGGCCTTCGAAGGACAGTCCAAGGGCCCCAGTATTCAATCGGCCATCGTGCGGGACAAGGAAGTCATCTTGCGACTCACTAGCGACGACCCGCGTGCGGCCCTAGTCCAATTGTTGAGCGACGGGCCCGCGCCTAGCCGCATCGAGTACGGAGAACTCTCTCTCGAGAATCTCTACCGCGACCTGTACGGGGAGGACGCTTGCTGATGAAGTCCTCCCTTCGCTCCGGAGTCATTCCCGCCGTCGCGTACTTCGTTCTGCTCGAAGCCATGCTGGCCGCCGCGCTGCTCTACTGGCCCAACTTCGAAGAGAACGTGGGAGCGCTTAAACTGATGGCCCCGATCGACATGTTGAAAGACATGGTCGACACCCTGGCCCAAGGAGGCATCGAGGCGTATGTGGTGGGCCAGCACTTCTTCAAGGGTTGCAATACCTTGGGAACTGCGGCAGCAGTCCTGTTCTCCGCAGGGGCCGTGGCCGGCGAGGTGCACCGCGGCACCTTTGAACTGTGGATCTCGCGCCCGATCACGCGCAATCGGCTGTTGCTCCGGAGATGGATCAACGGCGCCCTGGCTTTGACCCTTCCCATCTTTCTGACGACCTTGACCGTGCCCTGGTTGCTCGGATTCGTGGATGCAGAAGTCAGCCTCTACGGGCTCATGCTTGGCGCGGCGCATCAGTCCATTTTCCTGCTCGCGATTTACAGCCTGACATTCTTCCTCTCGACTCTCTTCGACAGCCCCATGGGCATCGCCCTGGCCGTGTTGTTCTTGACCACCCTAGAGTTCGCGGTGTACCTGGTGAAGGTGGTCACGCATTGGTCGCTCTACCGCTTCGCGGACATCGAGGTGTTCATGAAGATCGTCAAGA
>JBLIMI010000137.1:0-7922 GCA_047638655.1 Minisyncoccia bacterium
ACTGCTCGCGGCTTACCCCGGCTTGCCCGCCGTGTTCATCGGGGATTCGGGGCAGCACGACGCGCGGTTGTATGTGGATGCGGCAGGGCGCAATCCGGGACGGGTGAGCGCGATCTTGATTCGGGATGTGGCGGCGAGCGGCCAGCGCAGCGGACACGAAGAGGAAATTCGGGCAGCGCTAGCAGAAGCGAAACAAATCGGGGTGCCAATGGCGCTGTGTCCGTCGGGCGCGGAGATGTCACGAGCCTGGGCCGCGAACCGGGATAGCTGAGCGGATCCCGAGCGGGAACCGCGGGCGTGCTTGCCAAAGAAGAACGGCCGGCCCGGCGAGTGCCGGGCCGACCGTTGGTCGTCTGTCAAACCCCTGAGGGGCTTACATCACGGGCTCGATTCCGAGGTCGGAGAAGCCCTTGTCCTCGAAGTTCTTGCGGAACATGTTGCGCAACTTCTCGGCGGCGATGTCGTAAGCAGCCTGGTCTTCCCAGGTGTTACGGGGGTTCAAGATCTTGGCGTCCACGCCGGGGCAGGACTTGGGCATCTTGAGGTTGAACACCGGGTGCAGGTCATACTCGGCACCATCCTTGTGCAATTCTCCGTCGAGAGCGGCGTTGAGCAAGGCACGCGTGTCCTTGATCGAAATGCGGCTGCCGGTTCCGTAAGGACCGCCGCCCCAACCCGTGTTGAGCAGGATGCAACGGGTCTTGTTGGATTCCATCTTCTCAGCCAAGCGCTTGGCGTAGACAGAGGGGTAACGGGCCATGAAAGGCGCTCCGAAACAAGCGGAGAAGGCGGCCTTGGGCTCGGTGATGCCAACTTCGGTGCCGGCCAATTTCGAGGTGAACCCTTGAACGAAGTGGTACATGACCTCTTTCGATTCGAGGATCGAAACCGGCGGGAGCACACCGAATGCGTCAGCGGTCAAGAGCACAATCGTCTCGGGTGAGGGACCTTGTGCGCCCTCGGCCACGTTCGGGTTGCAGGCCAAAGGGTAGGAAAAGCGGGTGTTCTCGGTGATCGAGGAGTCCGTCAGGTCCAAGTCCTGGGGGTCCGTATCTTCCATGCGCTGACCCGGCAGGGGCGGCACATTTTCGATGATGGTGCCCGCCATGGATAGGGCGGCTGCAATCACAGGCTCGGCCTCTTTGTTGAGATCGATCAACTTGGCGTAGCAACCGTCTTCGAGGTTGGAGACGCCATTGTCTGTCCAGGCGTGCTCATCGTCGCCAATCAGCAGTCGATCGGGGTCGGCCGACAGGGTGGTCTTGCCCGTGCCGGAGAGGCCGAACAAGATGGCGCCGTCACCGCGTTTACCAATGTTGGCCGAGCAGTGCATGGACATGTGGCCCATATCCGGCAACTGGTAGTTCATCACGGTGAACATGGTCTTCTTGACCAAACCACAATAGTCAGCGCGACCGAGAACGAGGGCCACGCGGCGCTTGTAGTCGGCGACGGCCACGCGGCCAGAAGCCGTCCCGTCGCGCTCGGGCTCGCAATGGAAGGACGGAACGTTGATCAAGGTCCAACGCTTATCGTCCTCGTTCTCCACTCCTTTGATGCCCTTGGGAAACATATTGTGGGCGAACATGGCGTGGGAGGCGTACTCACCGACAAACCGGTAAGGCACGGCGTAGGACGGGTCGTTGCCGCAGTAGACGTCTTTGACATACATGTGGCCGGCCTTCGCGTTGAGATGAGTCACCACGCGCGCCAGAAGCTGCTCGAACTTGGCGGGATCGAACTTCTTGAAGTCCGCTTTCCACCAGACGCTCTCTTCGATTTCTGGGTGAGCCACCGCAAAAGTGTCCGATGTGGGACGACCAGTGCAGGTGGGATCGGTGTAGAAAACCAAGGGGCCATCCACCCCGAGCTTGGTGGGAAAGGCCTTTTGGTCGTCATCAGGGCCATCGAGCCGAGTACGACCTCGATCGTTGGCGATGGCTTCGTGGAAGAGCTCCTCTTTTGAGAGGTTGACCTTGTAGTCGACGTTTTCGAGGCCGAAGCGGTCTTTCAGGTCTTGGCGAATGTCCATGGGGCTTTCCCGCTCGGGGCCGTGGGATTGGTGGTGGTCGGGAGAGCCAAAATGCTCAATCCCGGGTCTTTATGGGCCGGAAGAGTAGCGCCGGGGGTCCATTGCGGCAAGTCACTGGGCAAACCTAAATGCTCGGAAGAAGCTCGGGCCGCGAATGGGGCTGGTGGCTCACCGGAAAATTTGGGGCGCGATTTGCCATGAGATCCCGCGCTGACGAATCGAGCTAGCCGGCCGAGCCGGGCTGCTGCGCCGCATGCGGCGGTCCGAATACGGGTTCGCAAGGCCCCTCTTCGATTCCAGGGACCGCAAGTGGATCAATCTGCGGATGAATCGGCCCTGGCGGCCTCTAGAGACCCTGGGCGGCGGTATATTTGTCGACCCCCATTGTGCAGGGCCCATCCGACTGGGCCTGGACCTCGCAGCTCGCGATAATCGGGCCCGGACCATGCCTACTCTCTCGAAAATCCGAGATTCCGCCCTCGTGCTGTTCCTCGTGTTCGCCGCCGTGGTGAATGGAGTCACGTTCAAGGACTACGTCTTCGACGACTCGTTCATCACATACAAGTACGCGAGGAACATCGCCGAAGGCCACGGCTTCGTCTTCAATCTCGGAGAACGGGTGTTGGGAACAACGACCCCCCTGTTCACGCTGTTGCTGGCAGGTCTCAGCCTGCTTGGTTTCAACATTGTGCATGCGGCGGTCGCCATCTATAGCGTGAGCGTCAGCGCTTGCGGCTACATCGGCGCTCGAATCCTGCGCTCACACGGCGTTCCCAATGCCGGTGCCCTGTTCGCCGTCCTGATTTCCTGGGGCATGGGTGGAGTCTTCGTCTACATGGGAATGGAGACCACGTTCTATGTGGCGCTGATCTTTGGGGCGATTTGGGCCGTCCCCACCGAGCGCCGAGCATCCTTGGGAGTCTTGCTGGGACTCATCGCCTGCACCCGCTACGACGGGGTGATCGCCGTGGGCTTGGTCCTGCTGTATCGCTGGTTGCTCACCAAGAAGCCGCCCCTGCGCGAGGCCCTGATCGCGGGGGGCCTACTCGGCTCCTGGCTACTCTTCGCCCAGCTGTACTTCGGCAGCCCTCTGCCGAACACGCTGGGGGCCAAAATCGCTGACTCGAGCTTCCTCCACTACTGGAAAGGGTCCCTCGAGTATCAGCTCGATCAGGTGATTTCACCCCTACGTCGCTTTGGGCTTCGAAACATCCATCTGGCCTTTCCGATCCTACTCACCGCGCTCTTGCTCTTTCCTGTGTTCTTGCGGGCCAATCGCTTGCACTTTCACCTATGGCTGTTTCCAGCGATCGGGGCGGCATTGTGGATCGGATACTCACTGATCGGTCCGCCGACCAACCAAGGCTGGCACTTGATGCTGTCCGTTTATTGCCTGGCCGCATTCGGGTTTGCAAGTTGGGGCAAGTTGATTCCAACGGCACCGCACTCCGCGACGGCAAGTTGGTGCACGATCGGCTTGCTCGTCCTCAGTTCAGTGACGCTGCCCATACTTGCGGAGCGGGAGTGCCGATCCATGGTTCACTCTCCGCAGTACGGTGACCGCATTCTGGCCTACGAGAGGCTGGCGGAGTGGATCCTCCGCCACGGGCTCGAAGACGAACCGGTGATGACCTTGGAGCCCGGATACATGTCGTTCCTTACGGACCAACCCGTGATCGATGCGGCGGGGCTCGTCACCAAAGGCATCCGCTACCACGGCCCGATGCAAAAACGCGACACGTTCGAGTCCTTGATCGACTCCTATGAACCTGAGTTAGTGGTGATGCGCGTGCTCGGCGCGCCCAAGGATTGGTTGGAAGATGATTACACCCTGGTTTATCGAGTGGGCGTGGCTGGGCTCTTCATGCGCAACAACGTGGTCGCACGGCACTTGAACACTCTTCACAAGGAGTGGGTCCAGGATTCGCCGCTGGAAGAGGACAAGCGCCTCTCACTCAATCACCCGTTTCAACAAAACTTCAGAAGCAACAACCGGCCAGCAAACTGGCGCACGCCCGGATTCTCGAAGTCGCCCTTTGGGAGAGCGCTCCCTGATGTACGCGCCAAGGCCAAGGTCTTTAGAGACGGGTACCTGCGCACAGTCCAGCCCATGTCCAGCAACGGAGGGGCCGTCATCAGCCCTCACTTCCTCATCAACTTTGATGAGCTTCGCTTCTCTTTTGGAGGAACGGACCCGATGGTGACCCAAGCCCAACTCCTGATCGAAGGAGTCAAGGTGCTCGAATTCGGCGGACAAGAAGCCACCCTGGCGCCGGAGGTGCAATCCTATTCCTTCCCCGTACGAAGCTGGCGCGGCAAGTACGGAACGCTGCAATTCGTCGATCTAGACAACAAGCCCAACTACCTGGTCGCGGACGATGTTCATTCCAGGTCCTACACGGGCTACGAGTCCTTGGATGACTTCGAAACGGGCGAGTATGGCGATCATTGGGAACGGAGCTTTGGAGACAGCCCGACGCCCAGCATTCAAATAGCGCGGGAAATTGGCCTGCCTTTCGCTCTGGGAAAATTCAGCGCCACAAGCCTGGGGCTGAAGAACGCGAGACAGATGTCGAGCAAGCCGTTCCTCATCGAACACAACGTGATGAGCTTCCTGGCCTTCGACTTTGCTGGAGGGTCCTGCCGAATCGAACTGCGAGTCGACGGCAAGCGCATTCGCAATTTCGCTTGCCGCAACAGCCGCACCCTGAAACCGGTGAGTTGGAGTGTCGCCAAGTACAAAGGCAAGCAGGCAACGTTGGTGCTGATCGATGGTGCAAAGCAAGTCGACAGGTGGGTCGGCATCGACTCGATCCACTTCTTCGACGGACTCGAGGGTAAAGGACAGCCCTAGCGAAATCGCGCGAATGCCCCGGCAACGTGCTCGCTCAGGATTCGAATCGCTCGCGATACCAGCGCAAGGTGTGCTGAAGTCCCTCGCGCCAATCCACTTTCGGCGACCAATCCAGGAGCTCTTTAGCGCGCTCGACGGAAGCCAGGCTGTGTTTAACGTCCCCATTGCGTTCGGGCATGTACTCCGCCTTTCGGTCAGATCCGAGCCCCTCCGCAACGGCGGCATACAACTGGTTGATGCTGATGCGCTCGCCGCCGCCCACATTGATAATGGTGCCCGAGGGCAGGTCGGCATCAATCGCGCGCAAGTTGACTTCGACCACGTTGTCCACATAGGTCAAGTCACGGGTTTGCTCGCCATCCCCAAAAATCTTGGGTGAGCGACCCTCTAGCAATTCGCGCACGAAGATGGCGATCACGCCTGTATAGGGGGAATCGTCCACTTGCCGGGGACCGAACACATTGAAGTAACGCAGGCAAACGGTCTTGAGTCCGTAGCAACGACCCCAGACTCGCATCAAGTGTTCCGCTCCCACCTTGCCCGAAGCGTAGGGGCTGACAGGGTCGGGTTCGAAGGTTTCCACCTTCGGCAAGGTCTCACTCTCGCCGTAGGCGGCGGAGGACGCGGCGAACACGATGCGCTTGGTACCAGAGGCCCGAGCCGCTTCCAGAACACGCAATGTCCCCATCACGTTGATCTCGTAGCTCTCCTCCGGAGCCTCCACGCTGCGCGGAACGGAGACTTGCGCAGCCTCGTGAAAAATACCCACCACACCATCGGTGGCCCGCCGACAGGCGTCTGCATCAGTGATGTCCCCTTCCAGGAATTCAACCTGGGCGCCGCTTCCGGGGCCGTCGACGGAGAAGCCGTCGAAGTTTTCCAGTCGACCGGAGGACAGATTGTCGAGAACCCGGACGCGGTCGCCACGCTTCACAAGCGCAGAAGCCAAGTGGGACCCGATGAAGCCGGCACCGCCGGTGATGAGATAGAGGGACATGGGCTGATTATGCGCCACGGGTCACCGGAACTTCCCTGCAAACGAAGCAAGTCCACCAGGCGAGCATCCTGGCGGACTTGAGCATCGAGTAGAGAGTTGAATCCCCCGTCCAGCGTTTTCGTCCGGACAAATGACTTAGCGGGAAGCGCACGAGCACCGAACACAAGTGCCGGAGAATTTCTGCGATGGGCGAATCAAGAGCCAGGCAAGCCATCGTTCGGCCCAAAATGAGCCCGAGCCCACCGGATTCGGTGAGCTCGGGCTGGGCTGGTTGGGAGGAGCGCACCCCCCCAGCAATTGCTTCTGCTTCTCTTCACACCACTGAGCGGACTTGCTGGAGAAACCGAATGGCTGCTCGGAAAACTTTTCTGGGAGTGGGAAGCTTCGACCACTCATTACCCACTAATTATTTACCAAATACACGCCATTAAGCGCCCAGTACAGGCGAGGACGGCCGGCTTTGAAGCTTATCGGGAGCCTCGGGGTTGCCGCCGCAAGCGCGCCATGGAGAGCAGGCGGAGTTTCTAGTTGTCTCTATTCGAGAGGCGCCCCGCTCTTGCTGGAAGCTCACCCAAGACATCCAAGGATCACCTCTTGTGGAAGAACCTGGAACTCTTGACGAGCGCACCACAACCGCAAAACTTGTTCCGCAAAGTTGGGCCTGGGGCCGCTCAAGGCACTGATCGACGACATGGACGATTCTACAAGCGTGAACTATGCGTCCTTCCAGGACCGACTCTATCTAGTGGGCAAGAAGGGAGAGATCTCCTTTGCCGGAGACCGAGGCCCGAGGGGTCTTGTGCCAGAGCAATTTGAAGACGCCATTCGCGTGGAATTGAGCATGCCTAAACTTGCACGCAATCCGAGCCACGTTCCTGGGCCGGTAACTAGCGGGCGCGTCGGGTCGCCTTCTTTTTGGCGGCCTTCTTCTTTGTCGAAGTCTTCTTGGCGGCCTTCTTTTGGGTCGCTTTTTTCTTGGTCACCTTCTTGGTCACCTTCTTGGTGGCCTTCTTGGTGGCCTTCTTGGTGGCCTTCTTGGCTGCTTTCTTCTTGGTCTTCTTGGTCGCACTCTTGCTTGAGAAGCCAGTAGCGATGCCGGCCTCATAGGCCTCGACAAAAACCTTTGCCGTCATGCGAGAAATGGAACGCCCGAGGACATCCAAGGGCAGGTCCTCCAACTTCTTGATGCGCACGCAAGCCTTGCCCATGTCCAACTTGTGGCCACTGGCTAGCCACTCCTTACAAAAAGTCTCCTTCTCCACTTCGCTGCAATAGATACAGAAGAGGTAGAGACCGATGTGATTCTTTTGGGAACCAATCGCGACGAATGGCAACGGTTGATCGGGACTGCAGTGGTAACCAGCCGGGTACTTTGAGTGCGGGAGGAAGTACCCCAACATTCCGTACTGCATTCCTTCCTTGAAGTCCTTGTCGAGATTCTTGCGAATCACTTTACGAATGGCCTCAATCGCTTTGCGACGGTCAGCGGGAAGCGAATCAAGGTATTCCGTTACGGTGGTGGCCTTGGACTGCATCTGATTTGAACGGGTGATTGGAAGATGAGGCGTGGGATTCCGCCACTACTCTACCAAGGGTACAGGGGTACAGAGCCGTACCATTTTCACCCGCTTCACTTGGCTCTAAACCTGGTGCGCGGATTGTGCGCCTTGGCATTCCGGAAACGTCGCTCCATGGGGATGGCGAGTGTCTGGAGGAGGGCGCCGGGGTTGGGGAAGGCCCCTTGAATCGCTTCCAGGAGAAGTCCCTATCGGGGTGTACGGCGGGGTGTACGGTGTCGCACGTTTCCTACCCGCTGGATCACTACTCCGGCATGGGCTAGCGGGTAGAACTGGTGCGACTCCGTACCTTCGCGTTTCCTACCCGCTGGATCACTACTCCGGCATGGGCTAGCGGGTAGAACTGGTGCGACTCCGTACCTTCGTGGGCTAGCGGGTAGAACTGGTGCGACTCCGTACCTTCGTGGGCTAGCGGGTAGAACTGGTGCGACTCCGTACCTTGTACCTTCGACTCCGTACCTT
>JBLIMI010000138.1:0-7899 GCA_047638655.1 Minisyncoccia bacterium
TCGCGGATGGCGCTGGTCAGTTCCGCGGCCCGCGTTGCTAGGGCCGCTTCGTTGCGCGCGATTTTGCGCAGGCGCAATTTATGGCCACGGCTCACTCGGGAACCCCGTTCGCGTCCACGGTTCACTTCAAGGGTGTCCTCGATGGCGACTAGGTGGGGCTCGAGGATGGCGGTCACTTCTTCCGCGATCTTGAACAGCAACTCCTCGTTGCGCAGCTTCTGGTACTGCTCCTCTTTTTCTTCGAGTTCGTCGAGGGCTTCCTCGATTGCCTTTTGAGCTTGCTCCTCTTGCTCTTGCGCTTCATCGAGCTTCCCACCATCGAGGTCGATCGCTGCAGCTTTGGCGGACTCCTCCGCTTTGGCCAGTGAATCCAGCTTCGGACCGTCTTCGCCTCTCTGCTCTTTCTGCTCTTGCTTGAACTCGAAAAGCTCCTGAGCGATTTGTTCCTGTTCACGGGCCAATTCCTCGGCTCGCTCTTGCTGCTCTTCCGTTTGCGGTTGAACGCCTTCGCTGGCCTCATTGGCGGCCTTGGTCAAAGCCTCTGAAGCCTCGCGTTGGGAGCGTGCAGCGCTCGAGTTCTGGCCTTTCTGCATCTGCTGCGAAGCCTCTTGCATGGACTCGGCCGCTTGCTCGAGGGCTTGCTGGACATCCGCCTGAGATTCGGCACCGAGGGACGCTTCGGACAACTGCTCGGTCAGTTCCTGGACCTTCTGTGCGAGATCCTTCTGGGCAGCCGCCATCTCCTGGTTGCGTTGGGCTTGGCTTGAGCCAGAGTCGGAGGCTCTTGCTTCGCGAGCTTTTGAAAGAGCTTCCTGAGCTTGTTGAAGAGACTGGGAGGCCCTGGAGGCTGCGTCGCTGGTGGCTGCCGCTTGGTCTTGTTCCGCGTTCGAGGCGGCGTCACGCATGGCATCAGCAGCCTTAGAGAGCGCCTGCTGCGCTTTCTCTCCAGCCTCGCCCAAGTCTTGGGGGAGGCGTTGCAGGGCCTCTTGCAGGCTCTCCGTGCGCGTGGCGTTGGCCTCCTGGTTGGACTTCAGGGCTTGGCCCATGAACTTGGAGCGATCTTGGGCGTCACGCAGCGCCTGCGCCGTGTCGCTGGCGGAGCGCCTTGCGGCCTCCGCGTCCGTGGGACTGCTCTCCAGGGATTGCTGCAGTTGGCGAGCCAGTTCGGCGGTGCTGCCCTGGGCCTCTTGTTGCAATTGTTCGAGAGCACGCTTCCCGGCAGCGACTTGGTCGCTCGCTCGCTTGCTCTCCTCAGCGGCCTTGGCTTCGAGTTGCTCAGCGATCGCTTTCAGCTGAGCGCTCTCTTCGTCGGGATCCGTACCGCTGTCGTTGGCCAACTCCGAAGCGGCCTTCAAGCTCTTGGCCACTTCTTCTGCACTGGCATCCCCCGACGCGCGCGCCGCGCGTTGTGCGGCCTGAGCGGCGTCTTCGAGCAAACGGGCACGCTCCGAGGGGTCGGCGTTCGCTCCCTCGCGCAAAGTCTGCGCGGCTTCTTCTAGCCGGTCCGATTGAGCGTGGTCCAAGCTGGCCTGCTCGAATAACTTCGCTAGCTGCTCCAGGCGCGGTGCCTGAGTCGGGTCCCAATCGCTGGCGACAGCAGCATCTGTCTGCTGATCGCGCAGAAGGTTTTCGAGTTGCGCTTCCAGTCGTTCAAGATCCAGCGCGCCGACCTCGCGGCTGTGGACTTCATTTTGAAGCAGCAGTTCGCGTTGCTGCTCGCGACTCTGCTGAATGCTCTCCTCGAGGGACTGTTGTGTTTCGTTGGACGAGTCTTGTTTCAGCTGTTCTGTTTTCTCGCGCAGCTTCTCCTCTGCACTCGCGAGTCCCTGCAGTTCGCGTTTTTGTTGCTCGATTTTGGCCAGCTCGTCTTCGAGCTGATCCAGATCAGGGCGGTCCATGAGAATCGAGACCAGAGACTCGAGCTCTTGGATGATGGCCTGTTGGCTCTCAATGGACTGCATGCTCTGGCCTCCTTGCAGTCGTTGCACAGTGCTCGACATGCGTTCCTCGAGGGGCAATTGCTCGCTCTCCGTTTCCCGAGCTGCAACGTGGCCGAGCCCATCTCGCAATAGTTTCGCCGCGTGCACTCGACCTTCTTTTTCGAATTGCAGGGCCAGCCGTTCCATGGAGCCGATGATGCGCACTAGCTTGCGCGTCAGAAGCTCTTGCTCCTCGATCAACGAGGATTGTTCTCGGCTCTGGGCTCCGTCTTGGGGCTGAGTCGCGCCAAGACTGGGGGCGAACAGCAGTAGGGTCAGGCAGATCTTGTGGCTCATCATTTCAATGGTCCTTGTGGAACTGGCGTGTGCGTTCGAGTTGATTCTTCTGACGGTTGAGCAGGTCGCGCACCGCAGAGAGAACAGACTGATAGCTATCCCATTCGGATAGCAAGGAGAGCATTTGTTCGGTCTTGAGACGCGCTGCCGATTGCAGCCGTGTGACCTCGATCAGGGAATCGTATTGCGCGGTCATGTCCATCATGTCCAAAGTGCGGCGCAGGCCCGCGACAGCTCCCGTGGAGTCCTGTTCGCTGATCTCCAGGGCCAGGCCCACCACCTCGACCAACTTGTCCGCCAAGCGTGCGTCGCCCAACTTGTTTTGCTTCTGCAGTTCGACGATCTCGAGCCAGGGCTCGGGGTGGAAGTTGCGATCGGCGATGGACAGGCTTCGCTTCTCCAACTCGCTGAGGATTGAATCCGCGCGGTCGTCGACCCGCGACCAGATCAGAGCGGAGGCCACTGCCGCCACTTCCCGGGAGAGAGCGCGGGCATCACCTTCCACTCGCCGGGCGGCACCCAGGGCGGATTGGATGGAACTGGCGTCCACACGACCGGGTTCGTCGCTCTCCAGGCTAGCGACCAGGTCCAGGGCATAGCCCTGTTTTTCGCCCATCAAGTTGGAGAGTGCTTCGACCTTGCTACGCACCCTTGCCAGGCGATCCTGGATGTGACGTAGAAACTCATCGGCGGAGACGATGCGCAAGCGCACTGTGCTCGTGATGGTCTCTTGTTGCGAGGGTTCGCGGTTATCGCGCACCCGCAATTCGAGTTCGAAGACTTCCCCTTCGGCGGGCGTCGACTGGCCGAAGAGTTCAGCAACCTCGATCTTGCGCGAGTAGTACGCTTGCTCGCGACTGTCCTTGCCCGTGGCGAGCACGCTGGGGTCGGAGGGCACGCTGCTGTTGAGTGTTTGGAAAGCTGCCTCGGCGCCTAAGGCTTCGGAGGAGGGTCGTGCGCGCCAGGCCACGTCGCTCAAGCCGAAGTCATCACTAGCGATGGCCTTGAGAGGCAAGGCAGCACCGAGGATGCTCTCGAGCTCTCCACGTGCCGGTGCCAACAGCTGAACACTAGGGGGACGGTCGGGTTCCACTTGAATGGCAAACAGACCGGGATCCGGATTGGCGAGTCCCGTAGCGTCCTGAATTTCGAAGCGGTAGCGCAAGCTCTCGATGGCTTGCAACTCGAAGGCGAGGCCGGTTGCACTGGACGGGGCACCGTTTTCGCCCGGGAAGGGGGCGGGCTCAAGCTTGAGCGTGCGGTCCTCGGGCAGCAGTCGAACCTGGCCCGTTGCGTTTGCAGGATCCGGCAACATGGAGACGGTGACTTTCGAGTTGCGCAGGACTTGCACGTCCCGGTCAAAGACAGTCTCCGGATTCAGCCCACTGTAGGCGGGGGGCTCCACATGCAACGCAATGCGAGAGACGTCCGGGGGCTGCAGCACGTGGATGCGGACCGCAGGGGTGCCATCGGTGTCGTCGCCACCGCTGATGTGAAATGCGACGTCATCTTGCACGGATCGCAACAGAGTGCGAAAGACACCACGGCCAGCACTGCCGAGTAGGGCCTCACGTCCTCCGGCAAAGTGAATGGTGACGTTATCGGGAACATGGCCTTCGCTGCGGACGACGACGGGAACGTCGCTGCCGCGTGCGATGGCGATCTCAAGCAGGTCGCGGGTGCTGTGCAATTCGCCCGCCATTGGAATCTCGAGCAACAGGTGAGTTTTCTGCGGCCAAGGAGTCGAACCGCCAGCCACGCGTGCGAGGAAAATTCGCGCAGCTTCCCATTGGCTAGCAAAGGTCGCTAGCAGGGCCAGGCTGGCGACGAAGCCGAGGGCCATGGAACGCCGCTGCGGGCGCGGGTCCGTGAGATTGGCGAGGTCGAGTTGGGCTGCCAGAGCATCCGCTTCCTCGATCACGCGATCGACAAGCTCCGGACTTCCTAGGCCGGGGCTGCCTTCCAAGGAAGCAGACCTCAGCTGGACGGCGCTCACGAGTAATTCATGCAACTGCGGGTGGGCCCGTTCCACAAGGACGGCCAATCCAGCGGCATCGGGCACGCAGCGCAGGCGCTGCAACAAGTCACGCCAGAGCACGTAAGCGGCGAGGGCCACGAGGACCCCGAGGTGCACGACTCTCACGCCGGCGGGAACGTGCAGGACCCAGTCCACGAGAAAGATGAAGAGCGCCCACAGAGCGAGCAGGAAGAACAGGCGGCCCAGGCCGAAGAGCCAGACCTCACGCACAAGTCGTGCGCGAGCCCGCTTGGGCAGGGCGTCGATGGCGGGCGTGGAGCGCACGCTACGCGGTGTTTGAGGGGAGACGCTCACTTGGTCTTAGCGTTGGAAGATGGGAAGGAAACGGAAGGGGATCTCCAGGATCAAAACGCCGACAGCGGTACCAAATGCATCGCCAGGACCCGTGCGGTTGGACCAGGAGCCATCTGCGTTCTGCATGCCGAGCAAGAGCGTGCGTACCTCTTGGAAGTAAGGCTCCCAGTAGGGGCTGCCCACGGTGTACATGGCTTGCACTCCGTAGTAGTGCCCGTACCAGAAGAAGTAGTGCCCGCGGCTGCGCCGGCCCTCGTTCTGATTGAAGCGCGGCATTTCCCGGATCAAGAATTCGATGCCGCGCTCGATGGCAGAATCACTGTAGATTCCCAAGCCATGCAAGGCGGTCACGCCGGCCGCGGTAAGGGCGAAGGAGGAACGTGAGAAATCATCCTTCTGGTAGCGGAAGGTGCCGACCTCCATGCTGGAGCCGCCGAAGCGACCGAATTGGCTGCGATTGGCCGTGCCCGTGACGGCCGAGTCGACCACGTAGCGTGCGGCGCTGTCCACGGTCTCCTTGGGGACGCGAATGCCAATGTTGCGTGCGGCGCGCAAGGCCAGGACCTGGCAAACCACGATCGACATATCCGATTCAATGGCGTAGGGCTCGTAGCGCCAACCGCCCTCGCGGTTTTGCGACTTGACGATGAAGTCCACGGCTTTCTGCAGTTTACGGCGCACGTCTTCGCGGCGCGTGGTGCCGTAGACTTCTGCTAGGCAGAGTGTCGCGAACGCGTGCGAGTACATGCGCGTGCGGTGGCGTGTGATGTAGCCATCCTCTTGCACGCTGTCGAGGATGAAGCCCAGGCCGCGCTCGACTTGCTCGCCGTAGGGACCGCGCCCGGGCAAGTTCCCTCCTCCGAGAAAGGCCATGCACGCCAAAGACGTGACGCCCACATGACCGTTGGTTTTCGACGTGAAGTTGTAGTCGTTGTTCAGCTTGTAGCCGATCTTGGCCGTCCAGCTCCCGTCCTCGTTTTGATGATCCGCGAGCCATTGCAAGCCCTGCTTGACAGCGGCGGTTTGCTCGGGAGTGATGTCGATGGGGGTCTGGTCCGTGGGCAGGGGCGGGAGATCCAGGCCCTGGGCGAACGATGACGCCGTGCCAAGGGCAAGGGCCAGCACTACAGACTTCAAATAGAGTGTTGTTCTTCTCATCGCAAAACCTCCAGTCGTTTGTCTCCGCCCAGAATCAGCATCGAATCCAGGCCTTGTAGAGAGATGTCATTGCTCGTTCCTAACTCGGTGTCGAGGGCAAGCACGTCAAGCCCACGCCCTGTGGCACGGTCGAGCACGTACAGGCTCGAGTGCAGCGGACTGAGACCGCCTCCATTCTTGCTGCTGAAGATCAAAGCGACCGTGTTGTCGCTCTCGACCGGTAAGCGCAGCAGCGAGTTGTACAGTTGTTCCCGCGTGATCCCGAGGTTGGCGACCCAGCGTGTGTTGCCCAGGGGCAACTCGATGGCTCGCACGCTCATGGCGTCATCCTGATCCGAGAACGCGCGCAGGAAAACGGTGGGGGTTTGCAGTTGCACCCGCCGTTCCTGGGAAATTCCGACCCAGCGGTCGTCGTGATCTAGCTCGAAGGTTCCCACTTGACGTGCAGCGCCCAGGCCCACATGCAACTCAGCGATGATCCCTCGCACGTCCGCTTTTTGAGCTCCGCTGACGGGAGTCAGGACCAAGTAGGTCTCGTCACGGTATTGAAGTATCGAACGCAACTGGCGCTGCCCGCCGAGGATCTCCTCGAACTTGAGTTCCCAAGTGATCTCACCGGTCCAGAGATCGACGGCCACCATGTGGTTGCGCTCAGGACTACGTCCCGTGAGGAACCACGGCACTACGAGTATTCCGTTCTCGATCCAACTGGCCTCATGGGCCGTTTGGTGAATTTTGCTGGGCAGACTGAACTCGAGCACGCTGCGACCGCTGAACAAATCGAGCACCCGCCCTCGGCGTTGGGAGCGGCGGGGCATGAGCACCACCCTGTTGTCGCCCACGAGTGGGGTGCTGTCGTAGTCCACCATGTCGATGGGCGCACGCCAGACTTCTCGTCCACTGGCCAAGTCCAAGGCGTGCAAGAACCCTTCTCTGCCCGTCACGCGTACCATGGTCAGGACGAGCCCCCCGTGCACTTGGACCGACTCCACGTCGCCGGCGGTGGCGTACCACTCCTCCGTCCAAAGCTGACTGCCGTCGGAGCGTCGCAGGGCATAGACCCCTTCCGGAGTTGCGGCGATGACCGCGCCCGGCGCGAAGACCAGCGTGTTCTTCCAGTTGCTCGGAATCTCGTGATTTTGAATGCGCGTGCTCCAGAGCGGTTCCGGTTCGGGAGCCTGAAGGCTAGCCGCGGAGTAGGCGACAAAGGAGTGGCGTCGGAAGCGACCGGGTTCTTCGTGGATGTAGAGCAGGATTGGCGGCTCTTCGTTGGTTCCTGTGGCCGGAGGGATCTGTCCCAGGAAACGATGATGCCCGTCCTCAGAGTGCACGAGTTCCATTTGGCCTTCGAAGACCGGTAGCGAGGCTGGGGCCGTTGCGTTCGGCGCGGGATGCATCTTCGCCAACTCGCTAAGAGTGGCGCTCGCATGAGTCGGGGCCGCACTCTCCAGTTGTGGCGTGTCTTTGGCGAGAGTTCGGTAGAGCGCACCCGAGTAGGCTTCATTCCCGGACGCTTCCAGGGCCGCACCGACGTACAGCAGCAATTGGCGCTCGCGGTCTGTGGCCAGTTCCGGCGCGAACACCTGGGGAAGTTCGGAGAAAGCGATCATCGAGACCGCTTCGACATCCCCCTGCTCGATGGCCCAGCGTAGCAAGTCATTGTTGGCTTCCTGACCCGCGGCGGAGAACGGATAGAGTTCACTCACCAATTCCAAGCGGGAGCGGTCAGCGCTGTCTCGCGCCGCAGTCAAGAGCTCCCGTGCTCTCTCATCGAATGGCTCATAGGCCTCGCGGCCGTGCTGCTTGAGCAGGGCGCCGATGCGTTCCTTGGCGAACTTGAAAACTGTTTGGTCCTCGACCATCCCGGGTCCAGGGAGAGGTTCATCGGGCCATTTGGCGAGCAAGTCGTGGAGCTCTTCAAACTCTCGCGGGGAGTCTCCCTCGAGTGCGGCGTCGCGGGCAAACTCCAAGCGTACCCAGAGGGCGACGGGGACATTCCAGATCGCAAAGCTCTTGGTTGTGGCACCCACGATAGGGGCAAAGCGCCACGAGTAGGCGTCCGTGTTGTCCACCAGCACCATGGCCGACAGGGACTCCTGGTGGCAACGGGTTTCCAGGGTGGACAGGATCTCT
>JBLIMI010000139.1:0-7867 GCA_047638655.1 Minisyncoccia bacterium
AGACGAGCGTGCCCGAGTTGGCGGACCTCTCCTCCGAATCCCAGGCCACTCTCGACATGTACGGGGTCACGCCCGGGAAACCCAGCTACGCCACCAACGCACTCATGGCCCGCCGCCTGGTAGAACGAGGCGTTCGTTTCGTGCAGTTGTACCACTGGGGCTGGGACAGCCACGGCACGAACCCATCGGACGACATCATCAGTTCGCTCCCCAAGCGTTGCCAGGAAACCGATCGCGCTAGCGCAGCCCTGGTAACGGATCTGGCTCAGCGCGGGTTGCTCGAAGACACGATCGTGATTTGGGGTGGAGAGTTCGGACGCACCCCCATGAACGAAAAGCGCAACGGGTCCAAGTTCCTGGGCCGGGACCATCATCCCCATGCTTTCAGCATGTGGATCGCAGGTGGTGGTTTCAAAGCCGGAACAACCCACGGCAAGACCGACGAACTCGGCTATCACATCGCTGAGGATCCGGTGTCCGTACACGACCTGCACGCGACCATGCTTCACCAGTTAGGCCTGGACCACGAACGCCTGACCTACTTCCACCAGGGGCGGAACTTCCGCCTAACGGATGTGGAAGGCGAGGTCATCCGCGACTTGCTCGCCTGATCGGCTGCCAGGAGTGCGCCCTTACTGACCGCCCCGGCGTTCCTGATGGGCAGCGAGCACCACGCGGACTTTTTCCGCGACGTGATCGATGCGCTCATCCAATGCCGCGCGTTTGCCCTTCAGAGACTTCAGCAAGCGCGCCTTGCCGGTCAAGGCCTTCGCCACGTCATTGACCACGGATACGGGCAAGGAAGAGGCTTCCGTTCCCGCAAACAAGGACAGCATGTACAGCGACTCGACGAAGTAAGCCGGGCGTTTCGCCGCCGTAGCGGCATCGGCCCGTTGAATGGTCAAGTAGGGATCCGGCTCGAGCACCAAGGCGATGTCGATCATTTGCAAACACTCCTGTCCGACTCGCTGGCGGCCCTCCGCCGTGGCCAATTGCAAACGCCAGGCCACTCGTAGGCGCGTGGCGGCGATGTACCAAGGGTCTCGCGGAACGGCTCCCGCGAGAATGGGCTCCAGGGCCTTCAACTCTTCAAATTGACCGGCGACGAACAGCTTCCAGCCCTCGTAGACCGTTTTCGCAGGACCCTCGAGTGTGTCCGCAACCCGTCGGAACATCTGAGTTCCATCGACACCTTGGACCACCGCCGTGAGGTTGTCGCGCAAGACGAGGAAACAGGAGTCCATGTCCTTCGGGTCACGATTGAAAGCGAGCTGGTAACTCTGAATGCCACCTTCCCAATCTCCTGACATGAACGAGGCCTTCAAGCCCCCTTGCACCCGCGCCTTCAACGCGGACTCAGCGGGCAACACATTTGAACACAGGATGCCGCGGGTCAACTGATCGGAAAAGGCCATCCTACGGGCCACGTAAGCAT
Source organism: Minisyncoccia bacterium (assembly GCA_047638655.1). GTDB lineage: Bacteria > Planctomycetota > UBA1135 > UBA1135 > JABACD01. The sequence goes on from JBLIMI010000139.1 coordinate 1,436, forward strand.
GATCGATGTACGGTGCCAGCTCGCGTCCGAGAGCACTGCCGGGCTTCAAGAGTGGCTCCTGCTGGGCAAGGAAGCGCGTCAGAAGCTCCTTGTCAGCAAACGCGTTCGTGGGCTTGGCGCGCATGGCGAGCAGGTTTGCGTCGTCCGTGCAGATCGGTTGATCCCCGGAGAGCGCCTTGAGTCCATCTTGCTCCAGCGCCAGCGCTGCCACGACTTCGTTGATGTCGTGCAAGCCAACGCGTGCCCACCACTCCTTGTTGGAAGCCATGGGTTCCCCAGTGCGCACAACATTACGCTCCACCTCCAAGGGCGAATCGGAGGCCAGGAACGTCAACATGGTCGAAACCGGACGATACAGCCGTACATACTTAAAGGAAGCCATCAAGGTGTTCGAGAGGGAGCCAAACAACTCCTCGTCGAGGAACTCGGCACCCATCCACTGCACGAAAACACCCCCCTCATTGAGGTGCTCTTTCGAGAGTTCGTGGAACTCTCGGGTGAAGAGGTGAGAAGCCCCGGCGGTCCACGGGTGGGAAGGCTGAGAGACGATGATGTCCCACTTTTCTTCCGTCAACGCCAACGCACCGCGCGCGTCGTTGTATACCAGATTGAGCCGCGGATCCTCGAGGGGGTCGATGCGGCGACGATCGGAGATGGCTTGGTTGGCGTGGATGATCTCGGGTTCTAGCTCGATGACATCCAACTCTAGAATCGACTCCGGAACGGACTCCAAAGAGACCCCCCCGCCAAATCCGATGACCATCATGGTTTCGGCCTCGGGTCGTGCAATCACCGGTAACAAGGCCAAGTAGTAGGTGGTGTTGATGAAGAAGGGCACAGCACCGCGGCGTGCGACGCGAGCTTCAGGCAAACCGTTCGAACGCACTTCGAAGGCGCGGTCCGTGGCGACAGCCAGGACGGTGGCCGAGCGCCCCACTTCCTTATAGAGAATCTCGGCCTCTCCCAGATCCCCAAGCGCGGAGTGCAATAGGAACTTCTTGGAGAGGACGGGTTGGAATAGGTAGCCCGTGGCCAACAACAGTCCGAGCAAGACCACGGAAAAAACCTTGGAACGCAACAAGAGAACCCCCGTCGCGAAGGCCAAGAGCAGATTGGTGCACACGGCCAGGCGCGCGGCGCCGGCCAGGCCGAAGCTCGGCAAGAGATAGAAGCCCGCCAAGACAGCTCCAACGATGGCGCCCACGGTGTTCCATGAGTAGACGCGGGCTGAGGCCTGGCTTGCGACAGCGCTGGAGGTCGCGAGCACGCGCAGGGCGAAAGGGAAAGTCGCACCGATGCAAAGCGCGGAGGGCAGCAGCACCAGGCCGGCGATGATCGCACCCGCTTTTTGATTGTCTCCGCCTTCGAGCAACATCTCGTTGAATTGGTCGGGCAGGCCGTCGAGCTGGGACCAAACGAAAATGGACAGCAAGGCGATGCCTACCTGGGAGAACAGGAATCCGCGAACGGAGCTCGTTCGATTCCTGGCGAAGTAAGAAGCCACCGCACTACCGATGGTGATGCCCACCAGGAAGGTAGCCAGCATGGTCGCGAAGGCGTAGACGCTTCCACCCAGGATTTGGCCGAGCAATCTCGTCCAGAGCACTTCGTAAGTGAAGGAAGTGACACCGGAGATGAGGATCAGGGGCAAGATCCACTTGGCCGCGGAATCCACCGCGGGCGCTTCCACCGGCTCGTCAGACGCTTGATCGAGGGGTTGCGCGCCGCCCGCGAGGCGCGAGGCGATCAGGAACACGACGCCGTTGACTGCCACACCAAAGTAGATCGTCGTCGAGAGCCCAAAAGCGGGGAGCAACATGAACGCCGCCACCAGGGTGCCCAGAACCGCACCAGCGGTGTTCATGGTGTAGAGCATCCCCACCCGCGAACCGATCTCCGAGTCCCGGCGCACCACGTGCCGAGTCAACAGGGGTAAGGTCGCGCCCATGAGTGTTGTGGGGATCATGATCACCGCGAACGACGCCACCAGATAGAAAATCGGTTGCGCGAGTCCACCTGAGCCGCTGATCTCCGCTTGCCCGCCGATCAGCATGGCTTGCAGGCTGCGCGCGAGGGTAAGCCCGATGGGAACGAGCAAGGCGCCCACGGCGATCCCTAGCTCGAGCAATCCGTAGGTCAACACCGGGCGCTTCACGCGTCCCACAAACTTGCCGGCCAGAGCTGCACCGAGCGCCAAGCCAGCCATGTAGGCCGCTAGAACGGTCGCAACCGCCAACTCGGATGTACCAAAGACCACGGAGAACTGCCGCAGCCAGGCCGTCTGGTAGATCATGGCCGCGAATCCCGAAAGGATGAAGCAGACCAGAACGCCCATGAAGGACGTGCCAGCGCTTGCGGCGGAAGTTTCGTTACTGGCTCGCGTAAGCGGCGAATCCTCGGCGACCGATTCCATGCGTATCGTGGCGGGTTGGGTGGGCTGGATGGGCCTGAAATGGCCTGTACGCTCACTGGGGAGCGGTCAGCATACACGTGCATCAGCCAAAGGCCAATCGCTGGAGACTCCTGGAACTGCGTTTCCATGGGCTGATCTCACTTGGGATCCAGCAACGGAATGGTCCAGCACGTGATGGAGAAAGCCTTCTCGGGGGCTGGACCTGCGAGCAGCTCAGGATTCCCCTTGGCCGCGCCTTTCCGCCATCCCCGCTCAGCCGTAAGCTCCCAGGCACTTTCATCACCACCCAGGAGCTTCCTTGTCCCGCTATCTCGTTACGAGCGCCCTTATCTACGCCAATGGGCCTATCCACTTCGGCCACGTAGCCGGAGCTTACCTTCCGGCTGATGTCTTCACGCGCTGCATGCGCATGCGCGGGCATGACGTGCGCTACGTTTGCGGTGCGGACGAATACGGCGCGGCGATCACGATTGGGGCAGAGAAAGAGGGCCAGGGTTACGCGGAGTACGTGGGAGCTTGGCGCGACGAGATCAAGAAGACCTTCGATTGCTTCGGCATCGAGTTCGACATCTGGAGCGGCACCAGCGTCTGCCCCCAGCACACCGACTTCAGCCAAGAGTTCTTTCGGCGCCTGAACTCGAACGGCTACTTGGAGAAGAAGACGACGGATCAGCTCTATTGCGAGACCGACGACATGTTTCTGCCGGATCGTTACGTGCTCGGGACTTGCCCGAACTGTGACCACCATCCCGCCCGGGGTGACGAGTGTCCCAGCTGTGGTAGCTGGCTCGAGCCGCTCAAGCTCAAGGAGCCCACTTGCAAGAACTGCGGCAAGACGCCGATCGTGCGCTCCACCACTCACTGGTACCTGGACCTCCCCAAGCTCAGAGACGATCACATCCAGGAGTGGTTCGAGGGCATGCAGTGGAAATCCAACGTGAGCTCCTTCGTGGGGCAGATGCTGAAGGACTTGCGCTCGCGCCCCATCACGCGCGACATGAAATGGGGCGTGCCCGTTCCCGAGGAGATCGCCGGAGACGAGCAGGGTAAAGTGCTCTACGTCTGGTTTGATGCCCCGATCGGCTACATTTCCATGTCGGCCGAACTCTCCGCCCGAGGCGACGATCCCGAGGAATGGCGCCAGTGGTGGCAGAACCCCGAGACGCGCTTGGTGCACTTCATCGGCAAGGACAACATCCCCTTCCACGCGCTCGTTTTCCCCTCCATGCTCTGGGGCGTCAAGCAGGACTACGTGCTGCCCACTGCCGTCCCCGCCAACGAGTTCTACAACTTGCAAGGCGCGAAGTTTTCCACTTCCGAGCACCGCACTATCCCCATCGACCACTTCGCTGAGACTTACGACGCGGAGGCCGCACGATTCCACCTGGTGGCCTCCATGCCTGAAAATTCCGACAGCGAATTCCGTTGGGAGGAGTTCCAGTCCACGGTCAACGCCTCGCTGGCGGACACCATCGGCAACTTGGTCACGCGCGTGTTGAAATTCATCGTCAAGCACTTCGACGGAGTCATCCCGCCCCTCGCGCCAGGACTCGCCGACGAACTCGACAGGATCATGCTGAGCGAGTGCGGAACGGTTGTCGATCCCGGGGCATCCATCGAGGAGTATCGCTTTCGGCGCTCTGCGGAGGAACTCGTCGCCAACGCGGCAGTTGCGAACGTGTTCGTCGATCGGCTTGCCCCTTGGGCACTGCGCAAGACCGATCCCGAACGAGCGACCGCGGTGCTCAACACGCTTTGCAACTGGCTGGCCCTGGAAGCCCGTTGGATGGTGCCCTTCATGCCCAACAAAGCGCAGGCCATCTGGGAGATGCTCGGGCAGGCCGGAAGGGTATCGGAGCAGCCCTGGCCCGAACTTCCGCAAGCGGGGCAGTGGCGCAGCTTGAAAGAAGGTCAAGCCCTCGGCGAGGTCTCCGGTCTCTTTAAGAAGATCGAGGACGATCAGGTTCGAGCAGAGATCGAGGCCCTGGGCAAGCAGCCTTAGCGCGCTCGGGCCTCAGCCGAAAGGAGCCCCAACAGCTCGCTCACGGGTGCAGATTGTCCGTGCGTGACTGTGTCCGTCCATAACGACGTCCGTCCACGCAGAAGGGCGGCCTTCCGGATTTCCCGGAAGGCCGCCCCGTTCGTAGCAGCCCCACCCTATCCCGAAGGACAAGAAGCAGCTGTGTTCACTTAGACGGACTCGCGAAGAGCTTTGCCTACTCGAAAGCCTACTCGTCGTCCCGCATGGATTTGAATCGGCTCCCCCGTTTGGGGGTTACGTCCGATTCGGGCCTTGCGTGGTTTCACCTCGAAAGTGCCAAAACCACTCAATGTGACCGACTGATCGTCGACCAGACCCTTCCTAATACCCGCAAGAACGGTATCTACAAGCCCTGCGGCCTGTAGCCTCGACGTCTTCAGCTCTCTGGAGACATAAGCAACCAGATGGCTCTTGTTCACGACGTGCTCCTTGTGGGCTGCGGGGGACTACTTCCGACGCGCAGCTTTTTTGCGCGTGGCTTTCTTACGGGTGGCCTTCTTGCGAGTGGCTTTCTTTCGAGTTGCCTTCTTGCGAGTTGCCTTTTTCTTGGAAGCCTTTTTCTTAGAAGCTTTTTTCTTAGAAGCTTTTTTCTTAGAAGCTTTCTTCTTTGAAGCTTTCTTCTTAGTGGCTGTCTTTTTACTAGCTTTCTTCCGAGTGGCCTTCTTGCTAGTGGCTGCCTTCTTACGGGTAGCCTTCTTGCGAGTTGCCTTCTTCTTCCGAGTAGCCTTCTTGCGGGTGGCCGTCTTGCGAGTGGCCTTTTTTGCCGTCTTGCGACGTGTCTTTTTCTTCGCCATGTTGAAAGGAGTTCCTTGAACAGGTGAGTCCGGTTTTGGTGTACATCGTTGTATGTACGAGCCACGACAAGCGCTCTATCGGTGAGAGTTCCGCTCAGCTTGCCTCGCTTCCTACAAAGTTTCTTCGGCACTACGGTCATGCAAGTACATGACAGACACCTATGTGAGTTCCATTACGTGCTGTATGGAGCTGGATGCGTTCGCCATGTGAGCGCCGCTGCTGACGAGCGAACGATGCACTTGAAGCCGCAGGCGCATCCCTCTTCGGGAACTCCTCTGAGTCCTGCGGACGGCACGTAACCCTAGAATTGAAAAAGACTTAAGTAGGGATCACGGGCACTGCCAGAGGTCCCACCTGGACTCACCGGCAAGACACCTCAAGCTCCTCAGCAGGACGGTCTGTGCGTTCGCTTGGACGACGACGACGCCCCGCTGCGCAACCCCACTCGGGGTTCTCAATCACCTGTCTAGGCGCCCTGGCTTTTTCTCGCAAATTCCCATAACAGGAACGCAAGACTCCAAAGTGTGCGGACGAGCGAGGTGGGCGCGAAAGCCATTCCTCACGGTTGTGCCCGGGAAGTGGGCCCGATTCGCCAACTTCCATTGTGCGGGGGCTTGGGGAACAACCGGCGGCGACTTCCGGTTGCATCCATATACAACGAAACCCGGCCCCTGAGACAGGGGCCGGGTGTGCTTGGATCCTTTGCGCTCCCCGATCAGGGAAGCATGCTGCCGGGTCCGGATGTGTTCCGGCCCTGCTTTGCGCCAGGGATCAGGCGGGCTTTTTGATCTTGCCGCTCTTGAGGCAGCGCGTGCAGATCTTCACGCGTGTCACCACGCCGTCAACAACAGCGCGAACGCGCTGGATGTTGGGCTTGAAGGTACGCTTGGTGCGTCCGGTGATACGGAGGCCAACGCCTCCTGCTTTCTTGGGCAATCCGCGACGGGCGATGATCCCGCCAACCGCTGTCCCTTTGCCGCAAAATTCACAAACTCGTGCCATGATTCGTTATTCGTCTCTGAAGGGCTCCCCTGGATGCAGGGGCCCTGACTGGAAGGGCAAAGACAATAGCGGCTCCAAAGTCCCAGCGCAAGCCCCCGAGGCCAGGCTCCTGGCGACTTTTTAAAGGAGCGGGCGACGGAGCGCTGAACGACAGAGGCCCGATCCCCCCCTAGGAAGAACG
>JBLIMI010000140.1:0-7851 GCA_047638655.1 Minisyncoccia bacterium
TGAAGACGGACAGCTTGTACTCTCGCACCTGCCGCCGGGCGCCTACAAAGGAACTGCAACCGGAGGCGGCTACGCACCGATCGCCTTCAAGGGTGTCATCGAGCAAGGCCACAACGCAGCAAGAGAAGAACAACTCTCACCGGCCATCACGGTCACGGGCAGCGTGCTGGATCAAGAGAGCCTCGAACCAGTCGCCGGAGCGCAAGTGCGGGGGCCGGAGTCCACGACCACGACCGACGAGCGCGGACAGTTCAAGCTGAGTGGCTTCGACCCGCTGGCACCGAAGGCACAGGGCATCGTAGTGCGTGCAGCCGGCCACTCACCCACCGCCCGTTACGTTCGCGTCCATACATCCGAGAGTGCACCGCACGTTGAAATTCGCTTGCCCAGTGCGCTGCGTCTTGTTGGCCGCGTAGTGAACGAGCTTGGGATCCCGCTTGCGGGGATCACGGTCGGGCACCGCGGGCGATTCTCTCCGGACCCTCTACGTGCTGAACGGCACGATGGGGAAACGCTCACGGACGCCAACGGGAACTTTGAGCTCACTTTGCACTACCGCGCCCAGTACACCATCGGAGCCGAAGCTCCTGGGCTCCCCACGGCCCACCTCTGGGTACGCAATGTGAACCCTAAGCATCGCCTGCGAGACATCGGGGACCTGGTGTTGCGCGAGGCCGGCGCCATCCACGGAGTGGTCCAAGGGCGCGAACTCAATCGTGAAACCCCAGACACCATCAACGTGGACTTGCTACATCAGGGTGGTTTTCAAGCGGGACCCTCCTTACTGGTACAGGTGGTTCCGGTATCCCCGAGTGGTGAATTTCACGTCGAAGGACTCGCGCCGGGAAATTATGGGCTGACCCTGCAGGGCGCCGCAGCCGACGGCGGTCAGCGCACGAAGGTTTTGGTGCGAGAGGTCGTTCGCGTATTGCCAGGCAAAGCAGTGCGTGACTTGGAATTGACCGCTGCCGATCCCATCGAAGGCCAGGTGGCTTGTCCCAAGGGAGTCACTGGTAGCCGCATTCAAGTGCGAGTGCACCGGACCCTGGACACGCCTGCTTTGGCAACCACGCAGGCAGACATCGACGGCTTCTTTGTGCTGGTTCCGGCGGGTCCAGGACCTTTCATCGTGGTCGCCGAGGACGCGGCCTTGTTGGCCAGCCCAGCCAGCGCAGAGCGCGTGATGGCAGGTGACAAGAACCTCTCCCTCATTTTGAAGCCCCGGGATACGCAATTATCGATCGACGGGGTGCTGCTCGATGAACAGGGCAAGCCGGTGATTGGAGCCTTCATTCGGATCGTGGCCCAGAAGTCGAGAGACATCCTGGGGCGCGAAACCCTGTCAACGAACGATGGCAGCTTTCGCGTGGGCAACCTCAATGACGAACTCTACACGGTTCACGCCTTCACCTCCGAGGCGCAATACGAACTCGCCTCACGCTTTGACGTGCGGCCGGGGGGCAAGCGCGTCGAGCTTCAGATGAATCGCAAACCGTGATATAGCCGTACAGATGTCGGGTCCGTACTTTCTTTCCGCGGGCGGCGTAACGAACCGCGGGCTCGGCATCCACCTCCAACCCTCCGCTCCGGAGGGTCCAGGGCTCGCAAGCCGGGCTGTCTCTTCACCATTCAGGAAGCTCGCACCTGAACTCTGGTGAAGCGGCAGCCCGGCTCCTCGTCCATCGGATCCGGCTTCATTGTCCGTTCCTTGCCGATCTATCCCCACCCTGTGTTGAGTGCATCTCTCGATGTTTGAATCCTAGGGCCGGATGGCTCAAGTCGTCCTTTTTTGGAGGCCGATGAGCCTGGCAGAGCATCCCCCAAGATCGTGCCTGCCCTCATTCAATCATTGGCTCACCGCCTGCCGAATCTTCAGTCGCTCCGATTGACTCGCCTGCATTCGATACAACGACGCCGTGCTTCCTCCAAGCAAGCGTTTCGGGGAGGCGTGCAATGAAAGCACGCAGTACCAGAGCGCTTGTGGCCGCGTTGACTCTTGGTACCGGAGCCTGGATCAGCTTTGGTCTTGCGCGGGACGCCGACGTCGAGCGGGATCAATCAAGGGTCAACAGGTTCCTCCAGGAGGGCGAAAATCTGGGGAAACATCTGGCCACATCCCTCCGTTCCGTATTCAAGGAGGTGGAGTCACTGGCTGATTTAGTCCATGCGGACAACGATATCAATCGGGAGGAATTCTCCTTCTTCGCACAAGCAATCATTCGCCGGAATTCCGAAGTCCAAGCCCTCGAGTGGATACCCAAGGTCCTCCGCGAGGACCGCAAGGCCTACGAGCAGGCGGCCATCGCAGAGGGTCTCCAGGGGTTTGTAATTCGCGAGGAAATCGACGGAGAGATGCGTAGCTCCAGAGAGAAGGAAGACTACTTCCCCGTCTACTACGTGGAGCCTTTGGTCGGAAACGAGAAGGCTCTCGGCTTCGACTTGGCCTCCAACCCGGCCCGCTTGTCCGCCCTAGTGGCTGCGCGAGACGCGGCCCAGGCTTCCGCAACGGCCGCCATTCAACTCGTCCAAGAGTCGGGTAGCCAGACTGGCGTCCTTGTCTTCATTCCCGTCTACGAAGGCAGGTTCACTCCCTCGTCCGGTGCGGAGCGGCGAGAACAATTGACAGGCTTCGCACTAGCCGTGGTCCGAGTCGGCGATCTGTTGCGCGACTCCCTTGGCAGCACCCCCTTGCAAGAGTTTGAGATTCACCTCTGGGATGATTCGGATGGTGCGCCCCAAGCCTTGTATTCATCAAATCCGGAGAACGAGACATTCGACAGCGAATTCGTCTACCAGAAGGAAATTCAAGTAGCGAACCGTTCCTGGAGACTGTCCGTTCATCCCAGCAGGACTTACTGGGCCCAACAGCACGTCGACTCCGGTTCGGGGACCCTGCTTGCTGCCGGAAGTTTGATCACGCTTCTGCTGGCTGTCTTTGCCGATCTGTGGCTCACTCGCAGCGCCCGCGTCAAAGTCGTGGTCGAAGCCAGGACCCAGGAACTCCAGCAGGCCAAAGACACGGCCGAGGGCGCCATCAAGTACGCAGAGGATGCGAACAAGGCCAAGTCAGATTTCCTGGCCAACATGAGTCACGAGATCCGCACGCCCATGAATGGAATCATTGGGATGACGGAACTGCTGCTCGATACAGCCCTTAATGAAGAGCAATCGGAGTACGGCAAGGCCGTTCAGTCTTCTGCGGGAGCCCTGCTCTGCATCATCAATGACATCCTCGACTTCTCCAAGGTGGAGGCCGGCAAGCTCGAACTGGAAGTCATCGACTTCGACCTACGCGACGTGGTGAAGGGCGTCATGGACTTGATCGCCCGAACAGCCTGGGAGAAAGATGTTCGCATGCTCTCACGATTGCCCTCGGATGTGCCCTTCCTCTTGCGAGGTGATCCGGGACGCTTGCGCCAAATTATGATGAACCTGCTAGGCAACGCATTGAAGTTCACCAGTCACGGGGAGATTCTCCTCGACGTGGCGATCGAAGAGGCCAGCAATGACTCTGTCCGCCTCCGCATCTCAGTCACGGACACTGGAATCGGCATCCCGCCCGATCGCGTGGACCAACTGTTCGAGGCCTTCTCCCAAGCCGACGTCTCGACCACTAGAGAATTCGGTGGTACCGGGTTGGGCCTGTCCATCGCGCGCCAATTCACCGAACTCATGGGAGGCGAGATCAGTGTCACGAGCACCCCCGGTCAAGGATCTGTGTTCTCCATCACGCCCGAGTTCCCCCAGCAATCCGCAGGGCGGCTCGCTTTGATGAGCAAGTGTGATGAATTACAGGGAGCCCGTGCCCTGGTCATTGCGTCACCTGGAATGGGGCAGGACATTGTCCAGCACTATTGTGATTCGTGGGGAATGGAACTCTCCTTCCTCGAGTCTGTCCAAGACGACAGAGAAGCGCTGCTGTACGCGAACCAGTGTGACACTCCATTCGATCTCGTCATCATGCAGGGCTGTCTCTCGGATCCAGCCATGCGACACTCCATCACCGATTTGCGCTCGATCTTGAAACAGAAGGATGCGCCTTTGGTGTTGATTCAACCGATCGCCCACTCGGGTGACTCCAAGCTTACTGATAGCCTGCGTGTGGACGCTTTGCTCACTCATCCGCTCGGCCGGCAACAGTTGTTCGACACTCTTGCACGACTGACCGGGCGGCGTGGCGTCCAGCCATCAACTTCCGATGCTCTGGCCCGGGTGCCCGGCGCCCTGCCCAACGGGTCCGCCAAGCAATTGTCTCTACTCGTGGTCGAAGACAATGCGATCAATCAAAAACTCGTCAGCCGCATGCTCGAGAAATTGGGACACAAACTGGAACTCGTGAACGACGGGTTGCAAGCCGTCGATGCCCTAGCCAAGCAAACCTACGACATGGTGCTGATGGACTGTCAGATGCCCGTCATGGATGGCTTCGAAGCGACACGGGTGATTCGTGAGAGCGAGATGGGAACGGACAAGCACACCCTCATCATCGCCTTGACGGCCAATGCCATGGCCAGCGACAAGGAGAAGTGCCTGAACGCTGGCATGGACGATTTCTTGACCAAGCCCATCCGAATGGAAGCCTTGAACAATGGGCTTGAGCGCAATCGGAAAGGGTCGAAGCTCCAACAAGAGTCCGCCTAAGTCCGGCCGCGGCCCTTCTGTCGGCTAGAGGTCAAAAGTGACCTTCAACCAGTTTGAGAGGTCGGATAGGGAACCACCCGCAGCGGGATCCCGGGTTCATTTGCCCTGACGGACTGCGCGACCCAAAGCAGAATTCGTCGTTCCAGCGCCACCAGCCAAGTCTCCTGCACGAGGCTGTCGAGCACGGAAGCGTCCCCTCGGATCAGCTGGGCCGCCAAGCCCCTCATCCAGCGGGAATCCGCAAGCAGCAGATTGGGGTGGATCGGAGAAGTAAAAGAGTCCATGGCAGCTCTCCATTGCCGCGGGAGAGCTCGCGTTGCAGGATTCTGGCGAAAGTGGGCGAGACTCCAATTCTAGGGCGGGAATCCCATCGCGATGTACGTTTAGAGCAAGACTCCGTGTCGCTGCCCCAGCGCTTTTGGTGGAATTCAGGGCGCCTAAACCTCCGGAGGATTGCCCATGCCCGTGCTCGACGGACCCGCCTTGATCGAGAATCGTGTTCGCGCCATTCGCGAACTGCATCAACAGATCACCAACCCCCGTGCCCAGCTCGACTTGAGTGGCGGCATCGACTCGGCCGTCATGCTCGGATTGCTCACTCGAGCACTCGACGCGAAGAACGTGGCTGCCGTCTATAGCAGTATCCATTCAGGGGACGAGTTCCGTGAACGGGCCGCTCTTTGCGCCGATGCCTTTGGTGTTTCCTTGATCGAAATTGACTTGAGCCCGATCTTTGACGAGCTCACTTCCGCCATGCAAGTGTCGCTTCAACGAGCGGGCGTGGACTTGAGTGAAGTGTCTGCGCGCATCGCTGCCGATCACACGGTGCTGGGTTCCCTGCGCTCCTGCCTACGAGCTCCCGTCGGCCGGGGATACAACCGCATGACAGGCGGTGGCATCCGCCATGGCACCGGAAACGAGTGCGAGGATCGTTTCTTGCGCTTCTACCAAAAGGGCGGAGATGGCGAAGTCGACACGAATCCCATCGCCATGCTCAGCAAGGGAGAAGTCTTTCAACTCGCCCGTGCTCTGGGTGTTCCTCAGCCACTGATTGACGCAATTCCTTCGCCCGACTTGCACGGCATCGGGTCCAAGCACAACGATGAAGACGAATTGCGAGAGCTGAGTGGAGTGCCCTGGACCTACAGTCGGATTGATGCCACTAGCGGTGAGTACGTACGAATCGGGAGCATCGAACGCATGAGCCGCTTTCTGGACACCGACCACGCGGCCGCACTGTTCGGGCACACGGAACCCACAGACAAGCACTTCAAGGCCATGGCCGACGAAGCCAGGGGGCACTTTGCGGGATATCCCCAACAGGAAATCGAAGCGCTCTTGCGATCCTGCCGCAAGCTCGAGCGTTCATCGAGGCACAAAGCGAATCCCAACATCCCGACCCTTGGAGAACGCTCGCAGTTGATCGAGGCCGGGATTCTCACAGACGAATTGCCTCGATCCGTGGTGTGACCGCACCCCATTCTGCCGGCAGGTCGAGGAGAGTGGCTCGCCCTCGCGGCAACCGCGGTGTCGTTCCTGGCCCTGGTGGCTGGCGGCTTGGCCAGCAATGGAGACCCGGACCTGGCCGGACGGGCGACTCTCGCGCGCCTCACGGGTAATGTGATCAACGCGATCGAGGTGGAGTGGGAGCGGATTCGACGGAACCCCACTAACTTTGAAAGGGAAACCATTTTTTGGTCCCTCGAAGCAGCGCCGCTATCCAAGCCAACGATCCAACCGGAAGCGGAACCGGGGTCCACCGTGTCCCGCGCACGGAAGCGCGGCGTATCGATCGCAAGGAAGGCGACGTCAAGACTCCTCACTACTCCCAATCGGTTCTTCACACACTGATAGCTCTACACCGCGAAGAGGATCTTTCGATCCTTCAACGGCGCCTGGAGACCGAGTGGATTGCCGATCTGAACTTACGCAACAGCCTTCGGACCATTGCCGCCAAAGGGGTGGCGAGTTACCTCTCCGACCAGGCCGCTGAAATCATGCTGCACGGGCTTGCTTCATCGAGTTCGGGGGTAAGAATGGCATGCGCTGACAGACTCGACTCTCTCGAAGCGACTCGTAACCGACAAGAGAGCTGGAACAGCCGTCACCTGCAGAAACTCACCAAAGAGTCTGCGCTGGACGAATTGCTGGTGATGCCGAGTAGCGGAAACATGGAGATCCGCGTGAAAGCCATTCGCGGCATCGCGACTTTTGGCGCCATCGAATACTTGCCCACTCTCATTCGATTGCTAGCCGACCCGGACGCTAAAAATTGTCGAGGCAGCACGAGATGCCATCGACACCCTCAGCCTGTCCGAGCTCTCTCGCCCTGAAGCCCAGGGCAAGTGACCTGAGCTAACGGGTCAGCCCTTCAGGGCCTGTGAGATCTCGCGCTTATTCACCTGCCCCGACGCTGTCACACAACAGCGATCGGGGAGCAGGTGGGCCTGGGCAACTCGCTGCACATCCTCTGGAGTCACCGCTTCGAACTCGCGCGGCAAACGCGACAGATTGTCGTCCGGGAACTGATGCACACTCGATGTGACGAGGTAGCTGGCGCGCCGCGAAGCGCATTCGAACCCCATACCGAAGGATCCTGTGAGGTAGTTCTTGGCCACCTGCAGTTCTTCCATAGGAACGAGTTCCTCGCGCATGCGCCGTAACTCGAACAAGAAGTGTTCGATCGCGGTGGTGGCGTGTTCGGGCGAAGTTCCGATGTAGGCCGTGAACGTTCCGGGCGAGAGCCCCGCACTGGATGCGATGCCCGCGCTGACGCTGTAAGCGAGACCCAGTTCGTCGCGCAGGTGGCGCGAGATACGATCGGTGAAGCCGGGCCCCTGACCGAGGACATGATCCATCACGACCAGAGCGGCGTAGTCCGGATCACTACGGCGGATACCCAAGTGCCCGAGGAACACGTGAACTTGCTTGCGCTTGGCCTGCACCACTCGCACGGCCTGCTTTGGGGCCGGGAATTCATGTTGCCGGGGAGCGAGTGGCTGTCCCGGGTTCCAGCGCGCTAGCTTGCGCTCGAAGAAGTCACGAATCTCTCGCGGATCCGCCGCGCAGCAAACGCCGATCAAGCCGCGGCGCGCCACCCAGTTTTTCTTGTGCTGCGCTCGCAAGTGCTTGGGCTCGATGCCGGACACGCTCTCCACCGATCCATAAGCGGGACGACCCAACCAGTGATCGCCGTAAATCAAGCCACGG
>JBLIMI010000141.1:0-7840 GCA_047638655.1 Minisyncoccia bacterium
GCGCAAGACCGCCGAAAGTGAACACGCCGACGAGCGTGTATTCATGAATCTCGGAAGGCTCGAACTCGCTCTCGAGCACTTCGATGAAGGTCTCGCAGCCTTCGGCGAAGCCCTCAAGCTTGACCCTGAGATCGTCGAAGCCCACTTGCGAGTGGGAGAACTGCTCTGCCAAAATGGAGAACAGGCGACAGGGGTCCTGCACTTTGAGCGGATCATCGAGATGCAGCCGGAGGACTTGAACCTGCGCCTCATGGCAACGCTTGCCCACACCCAATTGGGCGACCTCGATGCCGCAGAGCAACACGCACAAGCAGCACGTGACTCCTTCCCTAGCCAACCCGAACCTCTATTTGCCCTGAGCCAGATTGCTCAGGCCAGGGGCGACCTCGGGCAAGCTGAACGGCTATTTGAAGAAGGTCAAGCGCTGAACCAGTCCATTCCCCAGCCACAAGACAGCGACGAATAGCCATGACACCCTCAGCTTCCTGGAACGACCTCACTCCCCAGCAGCGCCAAGTGATCGAGCAAGGCGCAACTGAAGCGCCTGGCACAGGACGCTTGCTCAATCATGAGGAGAGTGGCACCTACACCTGTGCCCGCTGTGACTCACCGCTCTTCATCTCCAACAGCAAGTTCGATTCGGGCTGCGGTTGGCCAAGCTTTGACGACGCAATTGCAGGCGCCGTCCGCGAGCTTCCCGATACAGATGGACAACGAGTTGAAATTCGCTGCCAACACTGCGATGGACATCTGGGCCACGTATTCCGTGGAGAAGGCAAGACCGAGAAGAACACGCGCCATTGCGTGAATTCACTCTCCATCGAGTTTGAACAAGGATCGAAGGAATTGGCTTTCTTTGCCGGCGGTTGCTTCTGGGGCGTGGAGCATCTCCTGCAACAAGTGGAGGGCGTTTCGACCGTGGACTCGGGATACATGGGCGGGGAAACCGCCAACCCGAGCTACCGCGCTGTATGCAGCGGGAATTCCGGTCACACGGAGTCCGTGCGCGTCAGCTTCGACCCCAAGGTTGTCTCCTACGAGACATTGGCCAAGCTTTTCTTCGAGATCCACGACCCCACTCAAGTCGACGGGCAAGGCCCCGACATCGGTACTCAGTATCGCTCGGCTGTCTTTTTCGAAAGCCCGGAGCAAGAACAGGTCATTCACAAGCTCATCGCTCACCTGACGGAGCAAGGGAACAAAGTCGCAACAGAAGTGGCTCCCGCCGGCGTTTTCTGGCCTGCGGAAGCGGACCACCAGGACTATCTCGAGCGAAACCCGAACGGCCACATGTGCCACGTGCGCGTTCAGCGTTTCTAGACAATCATGAGCACGAAATCTCCCCGCCTCTGGCTCGTCAAATCTGAGCCCGGCGAGTTCTCCTTTCAGGATCTCGTCGATTCTCCGGGAAAGCGCACGCACTGGGATGGCATTCGCAATTACCAGGTGCGGAACTTCATTCGGGATGACATCAAGCGCGGCGACCAAATCTTGTACTACCACTCGAACGCCAAACCCCCGGGAGTCGTCGCCACGGCGGAGGTCGTGAAAGAGGCCTACGCGGATCACACGCAGTTCGACCCCGAGAACAAGAAATTCGATCCCAAGAGCCAACAGGACTCACCGACCTGGCTCATGTTCGACATGAAGGCCAAGCGCAAACTGAAGTCGTACGTCTCCCTGGAGAGCCTCAAGTCGAACCCCAAGCTCGACCGGATGCTCGTGGTCCAGCGTGGACAGCGACTCTCCATTCAACCGGTGACGCAGAAGGAGTGGGATGAAGTCCTCTCCATGGGCGGTCTGTAGCGAGCAGTGCCATGGTCTGTCGGAGCTTACGGCAACGCCTGTTCGCCAATGGGTACGATCACTTCATGGCAAAATACGAGTCTGTCATGAACGAGCGCAAGCAAGCGCTGCTGAGCCGTGTGCGAGGAAAGGTCGTGGAGCTCGGCCCGGGAACCGGCGTCAATCTCAAGCTGCTTCCCAAAGGCGTCGAGTGGATGGGCATCGAACCCAACGTGCACATGCACCCCATCCTGCTGGCCAAGGCCGAGGCGCTCGGAATTTCAGCGGACCTGCGCTGCCTCTCGGCCGGAAACTTGCCCTTGGAAGACGCAAGCGTGGATTCCGTCTTCGCCACACTCGTGTTTTGCTCTGTTGACGATGTGGATGCCGCCCTTGCTGAGATTCATCGAGTACTGAAGCCCGGCGGGTGTTTCATCTTCTGGGAACACGTGCTCGCGCAGGCGGGATTTTGCCTGCGTGCGAGCCAGCATCTCATCACGCCGCTGCATCTCTTCTGTGGGGATGGCTGTCGCTGCAACCGAGACTTCAGCCGCGCGTTGCGAGCCTCCCCCTTTCAGAACATCGAATTGGAAGAATTCAGAGTCCCCCCCGCGGCGGCTCCCGTCTGGGTGCGACCTCACGTCGCGGGCGTAGCCTTGCGCAGCTAACGAAAGTGCCCGAACCCGCGAGCACTCAGCTCACGGATTCGGGCTTTGTATCGCGCGAACGCCTACTCGCGGCTGTAGATGTACTCCATCACCTTGAATTGGGTTCCGTCCTGGATGGTGTCGAACATTTCCATCGTCCGTGAGCCGTCCTTGTTGTCGATCTGACGGGTCCGCGTCGGACGCCCAGCGGGAGTCATGACGTCATACATCTTTCCTTCCGTTGCGATAACACCGTCCTCTCCGCGGGCGCCCCAAGCAATGGAGGGCCAGGTGCTCATGTTGTCGATCCAAATGTGGAACGACTGTTCGTGCAGATTGCTGTAACCTTGAATCAGCATGCCCTCGAACGGTTGCCCCATGAACTCGCTATTGAATTCTTCGATCTGAAAACGGCCGCCAAGCACCATGCGAATCTCACTGGTCCCCACGGACGCCATGGGCTCTCCTTCCGGCTCCATCCACATTTTGCCACCGACGTTCCACTTGCCCGCATGGGCAGCCAGTTTCTTGTGTTCGGCTCCCGGCGTAGCCGAGGCGATCCAATCCTTCATGAACTCCGGGTTCCCCATGATGTCCTCCCCGTAGTCAATCCATTCAATTCGTTCGCCATCCAATTGGTCCTGGGTGGCCATACCACCGAGGAATGCGAGGGCCAAAAATCCTATTTCAACTTTCATCCTTCTAGTCTCCTGCTCGTTTGGGATAGGTCCTGCGTCGCAGGCCCGGGGTCCCAGGTCTCCATGGATTGCCAAGGCGCCCGCCTAGCTGGGGCGACGCGCCGCGACCATCCTACCGCATCCCCTGCCTGAGGCGCGAGGGAAGCAGCAAGTGGCCCTTGTCAGGCCGCCTCGCCCCGGGGACAATCATCCCATGCGCCCCCTGGAACTCAGCATCAACGGAGACCTGCTCTCCACCGCCGCCCCGGATCACTGGACCCTGCTCGAAGTTCTGCGCATGAAGCTCGGACTTACAGGTTCCAAGCAAGGCTGTGACAAGGGCGATTGCGGTGCCTGCACGGTGCTCGTCGATGGCAAGCCACAGCTCTCGTGCCTGATGCTCTGGAGTTCGGCGGAAGGTCGGGAAATCACGACCATCGAAGGCCTCTTGCCCGCCCATCGTGCAGCCGGCGGAACAGGAGCTGATCCAGTGCAGGATTCATTCGATCGCTGCGGAGCGTTGCAGTGCGGCTTCTGTCAACCGGGCATGATGCTCTCTGCGCGTGCACTTCTGAACGAAAACGCCGCTCCCACCCGAACGGAAATTCAGCAAGCGCTGTCCGGCAACCTTTGCCGTTGCACCGGGTACACCCAGATCATTCAAGCCGTGGAGTTGTGTGTCGCGGAGGCAGCCAACGCCGAACCCTGCGCCCCTGCCTGGGCCACGGTGGAAGGACAACTCAAGTCCGGCGCCTACGCGCCTTCGGGTTGCACCACTGACGCAGACGAAGTGGAGCAGGGCTGATGGCGGCCCGCGATAAACACGGAAGCGGCGCACCTTGGGGCGACAAGTTTGGCGTCATCGGCCACGCCCAACGCAAGGTGGATGGCATTGCGAAAGCAACAGGCATGGCCGTCTATACCGATGACATTCAGCTGCCCGGGATGTTGCACGCAAAGACACTGCGCAGCCCGCACCCGCACGCCAAGATCGTCGCGATCGACGTTTCGGATGCGATGGCCCTGCCTGGCGTGCACGCTGTCATCACGG
This sequence comes from Minisyncoccia bacterium, assembly GCA_047638655.1. Classification (GTDB taxonomy): domain Bacteria; phylum Planctomycetota; class UBA1135; order UBA1135; genus JABACD01. The sequence goes on from JBLIMI010000141.1 coordinate 4,161, forward strand.
GCGCGGACATGCCGATCAAGTACGGTGTCATCCCGTGGACACCGGACGAAAACGCTCTGGCCCTTGAGAAAGTGCGCTTCATCGGTGACGAGGTTGCCGCCGTGGCTGCCATCGATGAGGACACGGCCAACGCTGCCGTTAAGCTGATCCAGGTCGAGTATGAAGTCCTGCACGCTTTTCTCGATCCAGAAGAAGCCCTGCGTGTGACCGAGCCCGCGATCCATGAGCAAGAGCCGCGCAAGGACGGAAGCTCTCGTGGAAATGTCTCAAAGCATGTCAAACTCGAGTTTGGCGACGTGGACGGGGCGCTCAAGAGTTCGGATGTGATCGTTAGCCATGACTACGGATTCCACGGCACGAACCACGCGGCCATCGAGCCCCATTGCGCCGTAGCCAACTTCTCCCCCGACGGTCTCTTGACCGTTCAGTCGTCCACCCAGATCACTCACTACGTGCAGCGTGCTCTGGCGCGTGTGCTCGAATTGCCTGAGTCGAAGGTGCGAGTCATCCAGCCCACTTTGGGTGGGGCCTTTGGCGGCAAGTCGGATCCCTTCAGCCTTGAGTTCTGCGTGGCCAAGCTGTCCATGATCACCGGACGCCCGGTCAAGATGCTGTGGACCCGTGAAGAGGTTTTCTACGCTCACCGTGGACGCCACCCGATGCAACTCGCGTTCACCACGGGAGCCAACAAGGATGGGAAGCTGACCGCGACGGACGCCAAGATCTTGATCGACGGTGGCAGCTACAGTTCCTTCGGGCTCGTGACCACCTACTACTCGGGGCAGCTCCTCACTGGCCCCGTGGACATTCCCAACTACCGCTTCAACTCCACGCGCGTCTTCACGAACAAACCACCCTGTGGTCCCAAGCGAGGTCACGGTTCCGTGCAACCTCGCTTCGCCTTTGAACTACAACTGGATGAAATCGCGGAGAAACTCTCACTCGATCCCATCGAGCTACGTCGTATCAACTGGCAGGGCGAGCAAACCAAAACGGTCAATGGGCAGCGAATCACGTCCAATGGATTCCTGCAGTGCCTCGACTTGGTGGAAGAGAAGAGCGAGTGGAAGAGTCGCCGCGGTCACTTGCCCCGGGGCCAGGGTCTAGGCGTGGCGGGGTCCATGTACATCTCGGGCACGAACTACCCTATCTACCCCAACGAAATGCCCCAGGCTGGCATTCAACTTCAAGTCGATCGCTCGGGGCGCATCACCGTCTTCACGGGCGGCAATGACATCGGCCAGGGTTCCAGTTCGATCGTCGCCTACATCGTTGCGGAAGAACTCGGCGTGGACACCAGCGATGTTCGCGTGCTGGCTGCCGACACAGACCTCTGCCCCGTGGACCTCGGCGCTTACTCGAGCCGCGTTACATTCATGGTCGGCAATGCCACGATCGATGCCTGTCGCAAGCTACGCACGAAGATCTGCCAAGCCGTGGCGGAAAAGTGGGAAGTGGATGCAGCCGCCGTTCGCCTAGGGGGAGGATTGGCCATCTGCCTTTCTGATGCGGAAAAGGCCATGCCCATTCGCGAGGCCTTCCAGATCGCCGAAGTGCGCTTTGACACCTTGGGCTCCACCGGTTCGTACAACACTCCCACTCTTGGTGGGGATTACCGCGGCGGGACCATCGGCGCATCCCCCGCCTACTCTTTCACCGCACACATCGCTGAGGTGGACGTGGACACGGAGACCGGGCGCATCACCTGCACCAAAGTCTGGTGCGCGCACGATTGCGGCCGTGCCCTCAACCCGACGCTGGTGGCCGGCCAGATCGAAGGCTCTGTTTACATGGGCGCTGCCGAAGTCACCATGGAAGACCACCGCGTCAACCGCTTTGGTCTGCACTCCGGTCCGTCCTTGCTCGACTACCGTATTCCGACCTCCCTCGACACACCCGACATCGAAGCCTTGATCGTTGAAAGCATCGACCCCGAAGGTCCCTATGGCGCCAAGGAAGCAGGCGAAGGCCCCTTGCACTCAGTGATTCCTGCGATCGCCAATGCCGTCTACGACGCGGTGGGCATTCGCTTGCGCCACCTGCCCTTCACACCCGGAAAGGTGCTCGCTGCACTCGATGAACAAGCTGACAAAGAACTCGCCAAGACGGCTGGGAGTGCTTCCTGATGTTGCGCCTACCTGCATTTGAGTTGCACGAACCGCTGACCATAGAGGACGCATGTGCCCTGGCGGCTGAACTGGGGAGCGATGCCAAGATTCTGGCGGGAGGAACCGACCTCTTGCCGAACCTCAAACACGAACTCTACGACTCTGCGCACGTCATCTCTTTGCGCCGCATTCCATGCCTGCGGGGGTTTGAAATGGGCGGCCATGATCTTGTGATCGGCGCCATGACTCCGCTCGACGAGGTCGCAAGTTCCCCCCTCGTGTTGCAGCACGCACCGGCCTTGGCCCAGGCCACAGCTCAAATTGCTGGGCCGCAACACCGTCAAATGGGAACTCTGGGAGGCAACGTCATGCTCGACACCCGTTGCCAGTGGATCAACCAGACTCACTTTTGGAGAGAAGCGTTGGGCTTCTGCATCAAGAAGGACGGCAGCCTCTGTCATGTGGTGGAAGGTGGCAAGAAGTGTGTGGCCGCAGCTAGCAACGACAGCGCACCGGCTTTGATGTCCTTGGGTGCGATCCTCAGCTTCGCGACTCCTTCCGGAGCCAAACACTTCCCGATCGATGAACTCTGGGTTGCGGATGGCGTGAACAACAAGTGCTCACAACCCGGCGAGATCCTGACGGAGATCCGCATCCCTCTGCGTGAATCGAGACACCTTGGGGCCTATGGGAAATTGCGTGAGCGACACTCCATCGATTTCCCGATGTTAGGTTGCGCCGTACGCCTCGAAGTCGACGAGGACAACTGCATCATCGATGGCGACGTGGTGATGGTCGCCTTGCAAGCACGGCCCCTGCGCATCAAACGCGTGAAGGAAATGCTGTCCGGCAAGCGAGTCGGAAGCCCGGAACTCGAGACCGCCGTTGGCGAGGTCGCCCAACAAGCTCACAAGCAGTGCAAGCCCCTCGACAACATCCCGGGGGACAAGGATTATCGCCGGCGCATGGTTCCGGTGTACGTGAAGCGCACCCTGCTCGCGGCTCTGGACTCCTAAGTCCCTCCTTCGGTCAGCGAGACCTGCTTCCGTCCGTAAGAACGGCCTCAGTCCACGAGGTCGGCTTCAAACCAGCGGTCGAGATCTTTGAGCGAGATTCTGTTCGGTGTGGTCATCTGCCTATCCAGCCACAGGCTCGCTCGACGTCGCTCTTGCGGATCACTGATCCGCTTCAGCGTGCTCATCTTGACCCTCGTTTGCGCGTGGCGAGTGAAGAGATTGGTGAAGGCCAGCTCGCGAATCTTCGGCGAACTTGAAGTCAGTAGCGCCTCAAGAAATTCGCCTCCGAGTTTCTCTGGGGAGCCTCGTTGACTCAGCGCGTTCAGCACTTCGAGTTGTGTCTCTGAATCGCCCGTCTCCCAGGACTCCCACAATTCATGCTCCTCATGGCTGGCTGCCCCCCCCAACACGATCACAACAGTGATCCAGGCAGCGAGCAACGCGTGCCATCCCCAGGCCCTTTCCTGACTTGAGTTCATCGGTTCCATGCCATCTCAAGGATCAGGGACATCTCGGGAAGGTTGACCCACCAAAGTCCGATCAAGAAAACCCAGCC
>JBLIMI010000142.1:0-7835 GCA_047638655.1 Minisyncoccia bacterium
CGGGGACCCGAACCGTGCAAGCAGCCCGATGAGCGACACACCCAAGTACGTCCCGACTGAGAAAGAGCAAGCCTTCCTGGATACGGTCGAGGACCACAAGTACGAGCGTGAGGGCATCAATGGCTTGAACCCGTTCTTGAACGAACGCGTTCCCGACGGAGTGAAGGTGCTCTACACGAAGGAGGAGTTGGAAAAGCTCGCGGCCTTGAAGGGCACCGACCGGGATGTGGAACAGCGCATGCCGGTCAAGACGACCCGGCACTACTTCGACCTTGGAATTCGCAGTCAACCGATCCGAAACTTGGTGAAGGCCACCCCCGAGGAAACGGAAAACCTAGAGGGTTCTGCGGATCCTGGATACCAAATGGACTACAGCCCGGTGGAGGGTCTCTTGCACAAGTATGAGATGGGCTTGATGTACGTCGTCTCAACTTGCTCGGCTCACTGCCGGTTCTGCTATCGGGAGGAGCTCATCAGTCGCAAAGAGATCGAGCGTCAAGACGGAACCGTGGCCAAGAAGGGAATGGCTCAGATCTCTGAGATCACCCAGTACATTCGCACACACAACGAAGCCGTGGCGGCCAATGGGGGTCTGCATCCCACCACTGGTCGCGAGAAGCTACGAGAGATCTTGCTCTCCGGCGGTGACCCGATGGTGCTCTCCAATTCCAAGATCGCTGCATGGCTCAGCTCACTGGCAGAGTCCGGCATCGAGGCTATCCGGATCGGCACCAAGGAACTTGCGTTCTACCCCAAGCGTTTCGACGAGAGCTTCCTGACGATGCTCGACAACTGGCATGCGGCTTATCCCGACGTCGGTTTGCGCTTGATGATCCACTTCAACCACCCCGATGAATTCCTGTTGAAGGATGAGAACAGCAACTACATCGAGGAAGCCTCGGGCATTCTCAAGTGGCATCCGGACACCAAGGCGGCCATGGATGGCTTGACGTCTCGCGGCTGGATTGCGATCGAAAACCAGTCGCCGATCATCAAGAGCGTCAACAACGATGCGGACGCTTTGCGCATCATGCAGCGCGCCCTCAAGCGCGTGGGCGTCAACAACCACTACTTCTTCTGTGGCCGGGACATCATCGCGCACAAGGCTTTCAATGTCCCGATTGAGGAGGCCTGGAGGCTCTTGAACGAGTCGCAGAAGGGTCTGTCGGGTGTGGAAACCCACGCTCGCCTTTCCATCACGCACTACAAGGGTAAGACGGAGGTCTGCTCGGTTACCAGCGAGCCTATCCCCGGCGTGCCCGGAACGGAGAACGGCGCGGTCATCTTCAAGATCCTGCGCAACGCTGCCGCCGCTCCGGATCGTGGCAAGGTCTGCATCGTCGGTCGTAATCCCGATGCCATCTGGTTTGATGGCTACAATGACCGCGTGGTCTTCGACGAAGCTGGACTCTTCGACTACGCCCGCATCGACAAGAGCAAGGTGGCCGAGGAGGCCGCAACGCAAGCAGTCAAATGATCGACAAACGTGTGGCCTCCTGTGCTGAAGCGCTCGAGGGTGTGTTCGACGGCGCGACGGTGATGATCGGGGGCTTCGGAGAAGCCGGCAGCCCCATCGAACTGATCCACGCGTTGATCGATCAGGGTTCCACCAACCTTACCGTGGTCAACAACAACACGGGCAGTGGCGAGGTTGGCTTGGCGGCTCTGATCAAGGCTGGGCGAGTTGCGAAGATGATTTGCTCTTACCCACGTACGACCAATTCGACCGTCTTCCCGAAGCTCTATCAGTCGGGTCAGACTCAATTGGAACTCGTTCCCCAGGGCACCTTGGCGGAACGGATCCGTGCGGGCGGTGCGGGCATCCCCGCGTTCTATACGCCGACATCGGTGGGCACGCCGCTTTCGGAGGGCAAGGAGCACCGCACCATCGAAGGGCGCGAGTACGTGCTCGAGTACGGCTTGAAGGCGGACTTTGCCCTCATCAAGGGCATCAAGGCGGATCGCTATGGGAACATCATCTACAATAAGACGGCGCGTAACTTTGCGCCGATCATGGCCATGGCCGGCAAAGTGACGGTGGTCCAAGCGGCCAATGTCGTCGAAGCCGGTGAAATGGATCCTGAGACTGTCGTGACGCCGGGGATCTTCGTGAACCGTGTGGTTCATGTGGCATCTCCTGCCCACGAGTCCGAACTCGTTGCGAAAGGCGTCACCTACCCATAGGGGAGGGAATCATCATGAGTAGTGATCAAAAAATAACGGATCGAGCCATTGGCTGGACGCGGGATGAGATGGCCCAACGGGTCGCCATCGACATTGCAGACGGTTCATACGTCAACTTGGGCATTGGAATCCCTGAGCTCATTGCGCGCTACGTACCGGAAGGGCGCGAGTTCATCTACCACACGGAGAATGGACTGCTCGGAATGGGGCCCTCGCCTGAGGAGGGCGGCGGCGAACCGGAACTGATCAACGCGGGCAAACGCAGAGTGACTGCCCTGCCCGGGGCTTCCTATTTTCACCATGCAGATAGCTTTGCGATGATCCGTGGAGGCCATCTAGACCTTTGCGTGCTGGGCGCGTTGCAGGTGGCCAACAATGGCGATCTGGCCAATTGGTCCACTGGCGGTCCCAATGCGATTCCTGCAGTAGGTGGAGCCATGGACTTGGTTGCGGGCGTCAAGGCGATTTACGTCGTGACCCAACACAACACGAAGCACGGCGATCCAAAGCTCGTGGAACAGTGCACATTTCCATTGACCGGACTCGGGATCGTCAACCGAATCTATACCAACCTCGCTGTGATCGAGGTGACTCCCGCGGGCTTTCAACTCGTTGAGTTGTGCCCAGGCGTAGAGTTCGATTACGTCGAAGAGCGCACGGGTGCGCCTTTGTTACCAATTCCGGAGTCTCCTCCATCCAAGAACTCTCCGACCCACGCGGGATCCAACGGATGAGTCGCCCTAGCCTGGAAGATTCAAGCATGACCTCCGCATCCTCGAGAAGTGCAGCCCTTTACGAGCGCGCCATGCAGGTCCTGCCCGGCGGAGTGAGTCGCAACACAGTCTTGCGTGCTCCGCACCCTACCTACGCAGCCTATGGAAAGGGCTGCCGTTTGACGGACATAGAGGGCGTGACTCGTGTCGACTTCTCCAACAACATGGCTTCCTTGCTCCACGGTCATGCGGATCCGGAGATCGTGGCAGCGGTGACCGATCAGCTCAGCCGTGGAACAGCGTTCACCATGGCCACGGAGATTGAGGTGCTCTACGCCGAGTATCTTTGCAGTCGAAGCCCAGCTTTCGAGAAACTGCGCTTTGTGAACTCGGGAACCGAAGCCGTGATGGGCATGTTGAAAGCCTCGCGGGCCTTCACCGGTCGGCCCAAGATCGCCAAAGTTGAGGGTGCCTATCACGGACTCTACGACTATGCGGAGGTCAGCCAGACTTCAAAGCCCGACAGCTGGGGAGATGCTAGTCGTCCCGCCAGCATTCCCGTCGCCCACGGCACGCCCCAGGCGGCATTGGACGATGTGATCGTGATCCCCTTCAATGACCCCGAACGCGCGCAAGAATTGTTGGACGAGCACAAGGCCGACTTGGCTTGCGTCCTCATAGATCCTATGCCCCACCGCGTGGGCTTGAAGCCGGCGGACAAAGAGTTCGTGGTCGCCCTGCGCGAATGGACACGGGCGAATGATGTGCTTCTCGTCTTCGATGAAGTCATCACCTTCCGCTCGGAGTTCAGCGGCGCCCAATCTTGGTATGGCATTCAGCCAGACTTGACTTCGATTGGGAAGGCCATCGGCGGTGGATTCCCGGTCGGGGCCTTGGCGGGCCGGGCCGATGTGATGGACGTAATGAACCCACTCAATGCTAAGGTCTTGTTTCCGCACTCCGGAACGTTTTCGGCCAACCCGGTGACGCTTACGGCCGGTTTGACTGCAATGCAGCGCTTCGACGAACCTGCGGTGAAGCGTCTGAATGCTTTGCAACAGCGTGCCGTGACCGGCATCGAGGCAGCCATCGCACGCACCGGAATCAAAGCCTGTGTGACCGGCGGTGGTTCGATGTTCCGCGTGCACTTCAAGGAGCAGCCGCCCCGCAATTACCGCGAGGCCTACATGTCCGCGGAGGAGAACGGGCAACTCAAGATCATGTTGGATCATCTCTTCGAGCAGGGTGCGTTGATGATTAACACCTGTTCAGCCGCCCTGTCCACCGCTATGGGGGAAGAGGAGATCGACCAGCTCTTGGAGTGGATGGAAAGCGGCTTCCGCAAGCTGTAGGAGCTGCGCCGCACGGTCAACGGTTTGCCACGGGTCTAGACTCGTTCGTGCGGTGATCGCGCCTGGAACTTCCGAATCCCCAGCGCCTATTCGGCCTTGGGCGTCGGCATTGGAGCACTCGTTTCTTGCCGCCAGGACTTCAGCATGCCATGGAGTTGCTTGACCCTTTCGGGCTCAGCTTCAACCAGGTTCTTCGTGAGGATAAGAGATCCAAAGGGCCTCCGCCAACCCCAGCATCATCCTTCCGGCACCCCGCACTCCCAGATCTCGCCGTTTCTCCCGCCCACGCGCAGCGCTCCCGTCCCAAGTGAAGGGTGGTGTCCGCGAGGGAGCAAGCGTGGCGGGATGGGGGCTCGTTGGTTCGGCGGATGGGTATGGAGGTTGATGTAGGCCCTTTGGAGCTCTTATCCCCGGGCGAAAGGCACGCTAGTTGCGCAAGATCGCGACACTCGACGTCAAGCATCGTGTTGGTTGTCAGGGCGCTTCGTTCCACTCGAATGCTAGTGGCCCCCCATTTAGTCGCCCACTCTCAGAAATGGTGCTAAAATTACCTCGGTCACACGGGTGACCCCTAATCGCCCCTTGCACTGGAGCGCCATTTGGATGGCGCTCCAGTGCAGGGGGCGAACGAGTCCGGGACGAATCCGTTGTGCTCGCCCCTTCAATCGGCCCCGGTCCGGCTCTCTACCCACGGGTGGAACTCTCAGCAATTCCTATTCTCTATGACCCAATTGTCCACCCTCATCCTCATTCTCGCCCCTATTACCCTTGGGGCGACTTTGAGCGCAAACCAGAGCATCTCGGAGACCCCGTCACAATACGGACGAACGACCACATCCCAAGGATCGGAACACTCCGAGCTCCCGGAGGGCCTTGCCGCATCGGACTGGTCTAGCATTCGAGCGGCCTACGAGGCGAATCGGCATGCGGCCTTCGAGGTGGAGGATGGCTACCAAGCCCGCAACCCAGGCCAAGCGTGGATCACACGCTTCGATGGGCGCGGGTTCCTAACGGTTCCCGATGTTGGAGATTGGACCTGGGGCCTTGATCTAGTGAGCTATGGGTGGGGCGATGATGCGCGCGTGGTGAGCACCCCACAGGGCATCAGCACCAAAAGAGGACGTGTCGCCTACGCATGGGATGAGCAGCTCACCGAGTGGTACGAGAATGACATGCGTGGTCTCGAGCATGGGTACACCGTGTTCGAACGGCCCGAGGGAAGTGACGGCCTATTGGGCCTTGAGCTTGCCATCCGTGGGGAGCTCAGCCCCGTGGTTTCCCCAAATGGTCGGGACGTGCGTTTCGAGTCAGCCAGCGGAGCGACGGCGTTGAACTACGCTGGGCTGACCGTGTTCGATGCGACTGGAGCTGAACTCTCAGCCGGGTTCGAGGTGACGAATAATGGGCTGCGCCTGGTGGTGCAGGACGCCGAAGCACGGTACCCCCTGACGATTGACCCTGTTGCGCAGCAGGCCTACCTGAAGGCTTCGAACGCCGAGACGAATGACTACTTTGGAGGCTCCGTTGCCATCTCCGGGGACACGGTCGTCGTGGGTGCTGAGCGGGAAGACAGCGGCGCCACGGGTGTTGATGGCAATCAAGGCGACAACAGCGTTTCCTCTTCAGGGGCCGCGTACGTCTTCAGGCGCGCCGGCGGTGCCTGGACGCAAGAGGCATATCTGAAGGCTTCGAATGCAGGCACATTCGATTCCTTTGGTTGCTCCGTAGCCATCTCAGTGAACACGATCGTGGTGGGTGCATTCGCCGAGAGCAGCAATGCCACGGGTGTCAACGGCAATCAAACCGACAACAGTGCTTCAGCTGCGGGTGCCGCGTATGTCTTCAAGCGTAGCGGAACGACTTGGAGCCAGGAGGCCTACCTGAAGGCTTCGAATGCGGAGGGTGATGATCGGTTTGGAAATGCCGTGGCCATCTCCGCGGGCACGGTCGTCGTGGGTACCGAACTAGAAGCCAGCAATGCAACGGGTGTCAACGGGAATCAAAACGACAACAGTGCTGCATGGGCCGGTGCCGCGTACGTCTTCAGGCGCAGTGGAACAACTTGGAGCCAGGAAGCCTACCTGAAGGCTTCGAACACCGATCCTAGTGACTTCTTCGGCTTCTCCGTAGCCGTCTCCGGGGACCGGCTCGTCGTGGGGGCACGGGGGGAAGCCAGCAACGGTACGGATGTGAATGGCAACCAAAGTGATGACAGTGTCGTCGAAGCGGGCGCTGCCTACGTGTTCAACCGCACCGGAAATACTTGGAACCAGCAGGCCTACCTGAAGGCTTCGAATACGGATGCCGGTGATCTCTTTGGCTTTGCCGTGGACATCTTTGTGGACACCATCGTGGTGGGCGCCAAACTGGAGGGCAGCAGTGCCAGTGGTGTAAACGGCAATCAGACCGACAACAGTGCTATGCATGCGGGTGCCGCCTATGTCTTTTTCTACAGCGGAGGCGTGTGGGCCCAACAGGCCTATCTGAAGCCTTCAAACATGGAGGCGTTCGATCACTTTGGCGGGTCCGTAGCCATCGCCGGGGACACGCTCCTCGTCGCTGCCACCGGGGAGGACAGTAATGCGACTTTTGGGAGCGGTTCCCAAAGTGACAACAGCGCTTCCTCCGCAGGTGCCGTCTACGTTTACAGGCGCAGTGGAACGACTTGGAACCAGCAAGTCTATCTAAAGGCCTCGAACACAGAAGCCGGCGATTTCTTCGGCCAGTCAGTCTCCATTTCCTTGGGCACGGCCATCGTGGCGGCTCATTCGGAAGACAGCAACGCCGCAGGTGTGAACGGCGACCAAGGCGACAACAGCGCTTCCTATGCGGGCGCCGCCTACGTCTTCAACCTAGCAGAAGGGCAATCAGGCTCAGCCTTCTGCTTCGGTGACGGTACGGGCACTCTTTGCCCTTGTGGAGCCAACGGAGCTCAGGGCCAGGGTTGTGCAAACACCGGTGGCAGCGGGTCTCGCATGGACGGCACCGGGGATGCCGTTCTGAGTGCGGACACCTTCGGCCTAGCTATCGTCGGTGGTCCTGCCAACAAGCCTGGGCTTGTCCTCCGGGCGTCCAATCAAATCAATGGCGGGCTTGGGATTCTAGTAGGCGACGGTTTGCTTTGCATTGGCGGCCAGAGTGCCCGCTCCCAGGTCCAAGTGACGAATGCGAACGGCAACGTGGCCTTCGTGGACTTCCAAGGCCTCCCCTTTGGCCAGTCCAGCTTCGGGGTTGGCATCCCGGCGTACTACCAGTTCTGGTACCGCGATCCGTCGAATACCTGCTCTGGCTCCGGGTTCAACTTCTCGAACGCCTGGGCCACAATCTGGCTTCCGTGAGCTGACGCTGGTGGTGCTTGCGCAATCGCCTGTGGCGAAACGCTCGTTACCTGTCCCTACTGAAAACTCTGTACACCCTCTCCGGAGGCCCTTTGGATCTCTTATTCTTCTGAAGCGCGAGTTCAGGCTTGAGGTGATTCGGTGCACGGAGCAGCCTTGCGGCTAAGCTGCTAACCCTGATCGGGGCGCGACCCTGGCAGCCCCTCCGGCGGGGAGGCGTGAATTAGCAACGCCGTGGAGATGACATG
>JBLIMI010000143.1:0-7810 GCA_047638655.1 Minisyncoccia bacterium
GGTGGCGCAGGTGATCAACCTCTGCTGTACATCAACGACGGTAGTGGCAACTTCACCGAAAAGGTCGGCGCAGGTTGGAACCCGCCGAGCAAAAACTCACAAATGGACGTCCAGTTGGTGGACATCGACAACGACTGGGACCTCGACTTCGTTGGTTACTGCCGCGGCTCGAACGCCGGGGGCAATCACTTCTTGATGCTCAACGATGGAACGGCCAACTTCACCAATGCTTCAGCACTGCTACCGGACGGTTCCGCGACATGCTATGAGGCGGAAGTCGGCGATCTTGACGGCGACCTCGATACAGATATCTTCATGGTGTCCCTTTCCGGATTCCAGGAAGGCGCAGTACGAAACAACTGGGTGGAGAGTGGCGAAACCAGCTTGACCTTCACGACTCAGTCACCGCTTTCTATCGCCCAGGACGACAACGAAATCGCTCTCTGTGATTACGATAACGATGGCGACCTGGACATCGCTGTTGGGTCCCTGGGAACCAAGGAGCGTCTCTATCGTAACGATGGCGCTTTCAACTTCGCTGGCAACAGCGGGATAATTCAGTCGGTGGGCGACGCTACTCTCGATTGCACCTTCGCCGATGTGGACAACGATGGCGACTACGACCTGATCACGGCCCAGGGCGAGTCGGGCTCTTCCCAGTGGGCCAACAAGGTCTACATCAACAGCGGCCCTCAGGACACCCTGGCGCCCAAGCACCTCGCCGAGCAGACGCCCGGGTTGTTGGGCAACACGAGCGGCCCCTGGGTCGGCCACATCAAAGTGCAAGACGCGGTCGTAGACGACGGCATCAACTACCTGACTGCAGCGGTCCACTATGTCGTGGCGGCCAATGCGTCGGACCCCGTGGTGATCATCAATGCCGGTGCTTTCAGCCCCAGCAACTTGAATGTGACTGCCGGAACACTGGTGGTGTTTCAGAATAACTCCGGTGGAAACCAGTCCGTGACAAGCACGACTGCGCCCTACACGTACGACTCGGGCCTCCTCGTCAATGGTCAGCTTTACGGGCATGTCTTCGTGCGCGCGGGTGTGTACCAGTTCGACAGCGGCCCTGGTGGCTTCAGCGGTTCGGTCACCGTGACCGGCGCCACCCAGCTGGCGCAGGCCACGCACTCGAAAGGCGGGATCTATCGCGGATCCATGAGCGGTGACGCCTCGGCTACGGACGCCGCCCTCTACTACGAATTTGAGGTGCTGGATTGGGCTGGAAACATCCTCGTCACCGACGGTGTCAAGGTTCCCAAGACCGCGGGTAGCGCAGGCATGGCTTACTGCTTCGGTGATGGTTCTGGCGCGGCTTGCCCTTGCGGAGCCAATGGCGGCACGGGCGAAGGTTGCGCCAACACAAGCGGCAGCGGCGCGACCCTCAGTGGTTCGGGCAGCACTAGTTTCTCGAGCGATAGCCTGCAACTTCACATTGTCGGTGTCCCGGGGAGCAAGCCTGGCTTGATCCTTCGCGGCGACAACCAAATCGCCAATCCCGCAGGTGACGGCATCCTTTGCACGGCCGGTGGCAGTCAGCGCTCCCATGTGCAAATCACGTCTAGTGGCGCCACAACCTACACCGATTTCAATGGCGCTGGTTTCGGATCGGTCGCCAATATGGGCTCTCCCACGAACTTCCAGTTCTGGTACCGGGATCCCACTAACACTTGCTCTGGGGCTGGATTCAACTTCAGCAATGGATTGAGCGTCGACTACCTGCCGTAGACTTTGACGCCAAACGGTTCCACACGGGCCAGCCACTGAATTGTGGCTGGCCCGTGTCCTTTTGACCTCGTATCGTGGACACCATGAAACTTGCCATCCTTGGAGCCGGAATTCAGGCCCATGCCATCCTTAACGACTTCTTGCGCTTCAGCGGCGCGGATGAAGTGGGCGTCGCCGATGTTTCCCAGACGCAGCTAGACAGCCTGTCGTCCTGGGCCAAGGATGATCGCATGAGCGCTGTCCAGCTCGACGTCACCAATGGGGCCGCCGTGGCTGATTGGTTGGCGCCCTATGACGCAGTGATCAGCGCTGTGCCCTATCGATTCAACGTTGAGCTCGCGAAGGCTGCCATCGCCAGCAAGACTCACTTCACAGACCTTGGCGGAAACAACACGGCTGTCGATGCTGAGTTGGCCCTGGACGCAGAGGCTAAGGCGGCCGGGATTCGGATTGTGCCGGATCTGGGGTTGGCACCGGGAATGGTGGCGCTCCTAGGGGCAGATCTGATCAGCACGCTGCAGGGCGAGCGTAGCTTGCACATGCGTGTTGGCGGGCTTCCTCAAGCGCCACAGTGGCCTATGAACTACCGGCTGTTCTTTGCGGTCGGCGGTTTGATTAACGAGTACGTGGAGCCTTGTCGTTTGATTCGCGATGGGAAGGTTACGGTCGTCCCTGGCCTGAGCGAGTGTGAGGATCTTGATTTCCCTGCACCCTTTGGTCGTTTGGAAGCGTTTCAGACTTCCGGAGGCACCTCGACCTTGATCGAATCCCTTGCGGGCAAAGTCAACCACCTAACCTACAAGACCATTCGCTACCCAGGCCACAACGCCGAAGTGCGCATGCTGGACGACCTCGGGTTCTTCTCCTCGGAGCCCATCGAAGCCGGCGGTACCAGCATCAGTCCGCGCGCGGTCACCGAGCGCTTGTTCGAGATGAACCTTGGAGAAGAAGTGCCGGATGTCGTCTTGGTGAGGATCACTGCGGAGGGCGAGCAGGACGGCAAACGGGTGCGAATCGTCGAACAGATGATCGAGCACCCCGACGACGCGCTCGGGCTCTCAGCCATGGCACGCACGACGGGTTTCCCCGCCGCGATCATCACGGCCATGCTAGGCCGTGGAGAGATTGAGGGCGCTGGTGCTGCACCCCAGGAGAGCTGCATCCCTGTGGACCGTTTTCGCAGCGCCTTGGCTGAGCGTGGGATCGTGATTGAGCGCACGGTCGAGTCCATCTAGCGCATGACAGACTTGGGCGAGAGTGCTGCATCGCGGACACTGCCGGGGTTCTCCTGGCACTGGCTGCTGGTTCTATTTCCGCTCGGTGTTTTTCTTGTCAGTGGTTGGCGCGGTGCTGACTTCGGTTCTCATTGGGACCAGGGACACCGCGTGTCGGATCTTGCCAGCGCCTTCGAGGAGCAGAACCTGCTACCGGACGAGTACAACTACCCGTCGATGACCTTTTGGTTGACGGCGCTCGCTGCCAGCCCTGAAGCGATCGAGCGCCCCGGAGTGGAAACCGAGGTCTCGAAGGCACGGTTCTCGCGCTTCTTGATCTCGAAGCAGTTGCAGATTCGTTGCCGCCTGCTGTTCTTATTGATCTCTTCCCTGGCAATCCTGTGGGTCTTCGCGGCATCCCTTGCCTGGCGTAACAATGCCTTCGAAGCCCTGTTCGCCGCTTGCTTCGTGGCGGGCTCGTTCGAGGTGGGGTACCACTCGCGTTGGGTGGCGCCCGATGCCATTTTGATGCAATTCGGCGCATTGTGCCTCTTTGCTTGCTTGTGCGCCGTGCGCAAGGGCGGGCCTTCTCGGTGGACGTCCTTGGCACTTGTTGCTGCGGGCCTCGCGGCGGGTACCAAGTACACCGGTGGCATCTTTCTCCTGCCCGCGTTGGTGGCTGCCTGGCACTCGCGTCCCGGCCTGTCGAGCGTGGCGCGTGGAGTGTTGCTGTTCGCTGTCACGTTCTTGATCACGACTCCCGGCCTCCTGTTCGAACCGTCGAAGGTGCTGGAAGACATCGCCTTCGAGATGGAGCATTACGCCGATGGGCATTTGGGCTACTCGGTGGAGCCAGGGTGGACGCACTTCATTCAAAACCTGCGCTACCTCTTCCTGGCAGGGCCTTCCACTTGCCCCTGGCTATCGCAGTTTCTCAGCGTGCTGGGCTTGCTCGGCATCATGGCCCTGTGGCGTGAATCGCGGATGCTGGCGTTGGTCTTGCTCTTGGTACCGGTGCTCTTTGTGCCCTACATCTCCTCCCAGAAGGTGATGTTCGTGCGCAACTTGATTCCGCTGATGCCCGTGGCTGCCTTGCTCTCGGCGCGTGGTCTCGGCTTTCTGTGGGAGAGTGTTGATGCTGGCTGGAAACGTGGCGTGCTTGCAGCAGGTGCCGCTGTTGCCGTGTTTCTTAACTTTGGAAGCACCTTGGATGCTGGAGCGTCGGTACGCGATAGCAACCCAGCCTGGATTGCGAACGAGCTCGAGGAGTACTTGATCGAACATCCCGACCAGGTCATCCAACTCTCGCCAAGGGCATTGGCCGGGCTTCAGGCCGGGGGTCACGAGATTCCGGCAAATGCCCGCACGTCAGTGGCGGATGACGCGCAATATCTCGTGCTCTATCGCCCCGAACTTCGTGTTCCCGGTTACTGGCCCAGCAACAATCCGGGCTTCGCCAGCGCAATCCTCGGGCCACTCTCTGCTAACTACGATTACTACGGCACCTGGTGGGCTGAACACTTGTTGGTGCTTGAGAAAGACAAGGCCCACGCCATCGCAGAAGCTCTCCCTCTTCCCGATGTGGGCCGCTTCTTCCCCGATTTGGAGTCTCCGGAGCGGGCCAAGGGCGCGTCAGTCCAATCCCCCAAAGAGAACGAAGGAACGCTGCCCAAGTCCGACTAGGCTAAGCGAAGCTCGCCCATCCCCAATTGCACATGATCAACCTTCTTCTTCTCTGTTGCGTTCCTGGTGTCGATGGTTCTGTCTTTAGCGCCATGGATCTGACGTCCGGGGGTGAGGTGGTCAGCACCACTTGCGGGGGCGCTGCCAAGGACTACATCCTTGAGGTGAACGGCGGTGGACTGATCACTTCGGACTTCGATCTCGATGGGCACCTAGATTTGGTGGTGGTCAATGGCTCCACCATCGAGCGCGCGCGCGCGGGAAAACCGAGCCTGCCGTCGCGGCTCTTGCTCGGAGATGGACAGGGAGGGTTTGTGGACGCGGGCCCTGAATGGGCCCTTCCCGGCGGCCTCTGGTCCATGGGCGGATGCGCGGGTGATGTGGACGGCGATGGTGACCCTGACCTGTTTCTGACCGAGTGGGGAACCAACCGCATCTTTCTGAATGATGGCGGTCACGGATTCGTCGCCATGGAGGGTGGGCTACCCGCAGCTGAGGGCGAAAAGCCAAAGCCCACCGGCCTGCGGGGTAAGCGTTGGAGCACAAGCTCCGCATTCCTCGATTACGACGGGGATGGAGTCCTCGACTTGGTGGTCGTGAACTACCTCGCCTTCCATTTAGGAGAAGCCAAGGGGCCCGGTGACGGCTGCTCCTGGAAAGGTCACGATGTGATGTGTGGTCCCGAAGGCATGATTCCCGTGCACGACCAACTCTTTCGAGGCAGCGGGGATGGGACCTTCGTGGACGTCAGTCTGACGAGTGGTTTTCGACCGGGCTCTGCCTGTTTTGGATTGGGCGTGATGACGCTCGATTACGACAACGATGGCGACACGGACATCTACGTGTCCAACGATTCGATGCCTAACCATCTCTGGGAGAACAACGCAGACGGGACGTTCAAAGAAGTGGGCATGCGTCGCGGCGTGAGTCACGATCCCAACGGCAAAGAACAAGCGGGCATGGGGATCGCTTGTGGCGACCTAGACGGGGATGGCCGTGCGGATCTGTTCGTGACGAATTTCTCGGGTGAGCGCAATTCCCTGTACCGCTCATCGCGCAACAAGGGGTTTCGTGAGCGAGCCGATGTGGCGCGATTGGGTGGTCCAAGCATCCAGCGCTTGGGCTGGGGGACGGGCATGGGAGATTTCAACCTCGACGGTGTCCTCGACCTCTTCGTGGTCAATGGACATGTCTATCCTCAGGCGGACAGCGCGGGCACGGACACGAGCTACGCACAGAGTGATCAACTGTTCCTCGGGGATGGCCAGGGCAAGTTTTCAGAACAAGTGCTGGCCCCGGGGGATCCGCAGGTGGGCCGAGCCGCACTTTCTGCCGACTTCGACGAGGATGGTGATCTAGACCTGGTGCTGATTCAAATGGACGGACCCGTACGCTACTTGCGAAACGAGACGCCGGCCGGATCGCACTGGGCGACTGTGCAGCTTATCGGAACCCAGTCCAACCGGGACGCAATCGGCGCGCGCGTCGAATTGCTCGTGGGCCACAAGACTTACTCTGGGGAAGTTCGTAGCACCGCTGGTTTCCAAGCTGGCTGCTCCACGATTTTGCACTTCGGTCTTGGTGACAGCGAGCGCATCGATCAACTCAGGGTTCATTGGCCGTCGGGTTTGGAGCAGGTGCTACTCGACTTGGAAGTGAACCGATCGATTACGATCGAGGAGTCCAGCGAATGATGTTCATCGCTAGTGTGGGCGTTGCGTTGCTGCTCGCTCTTGGGGGGCCTGCACAAGATGGCGCCCCCGGAATCCTCGAACGCAATCCAAGCGAGTGGGCACGTGCCAAGGCGGGCTACTGGGCCAAGTGGGATGCGGACAGCACGCCCCCCCAAGCTCTGCAGCCGTTCCTGCTGCGAGCGATCGACGCGTACCGTTTGGGAGACATGCCTTCTGCTCTCGAAGCGCTTTACGAGTTGCTGGAGAAAGCGCCGGACTTCCCTTCCGGGTTGCATCAATCGGGAGTGATCTACTTTCGCTTGCGGCGCTATGGGGACGCCATCGTTGCTTTCGAGCGCTACATCGAAGTGGCGCCGCAAGGGTTGGGGGACACGCGCGCGCTGGGCCACTGTTACTACACCCTGGGCAACTACAAATTGGCCCAAAAGCACTACCTGAAAGTGCTCAAGATCCACTCCCAGAGCGTGGAGGCACGACGTGGTTTGGCCCTGGCGTTGATGCGCTTGGGGCAAGCGGACGCATCGCTCAAGCAGTTGCAGCAAGTGCTCAAACTGGACCCGCGCCACGCCAATGCAGCGACCTGGATCGCCCAGATCTTGTTCGACGAGGAGCGCGTGAAGGAGTCCCTAGAAGCCGCTCTAAAGGCGCGCGACTTGGACCCTTTCGAAGCGCGGCCCTGGTTCCTGCTCAGCCAAATTCATTTCGACCTCGGGCAAGACGAAGAGGGAGAGACCTGCCAGGCGCGCTTTTCGACTTTGAATCAGATCGCCCAGGAGTTGCGCGCTGCGGAAGCGCGACTGCTCTACGATCCGCGGCAGGCGCCAGTGTACTTGCAGCTGATCTCGCTGCATCGGCAGGCGGGAGATCTTCAACGGGCCGGGAATGTTCTCAATCGCTGGCTGAAGGTGGAGCCGGCACGACTCGAGATTCGCATCATGATGTTGGATCTTGCCGAACAGATGGGGGACGGAAAGGGCGCGGCTTTGCTGGCAGAGAATCTCCACAAGCTGGCCCGCGACCATGTTCCAGCCTGGGAGCGGCTCTTGCGTTACTACTCGACCCAGCGTGATCGCGTGCACCAAATTGAGGCGGAACGGGAGTTGGAGCGCCTGCGTTCCCGTTAGGGAATTGGGTCGGTGCTCTCGTCACAGAGAGCAACGGTCGGTAGCGGTGACTCGGAGCGACCCGTGCCGGTGGTTCCACCGCGCTGACATGCACGAATAAGGAGAAACCCACGACCCCCAAGGTGGGTCGTGGGTTTCCTGCTTCGATCGGGGAGATCGAAGCGTCAGGGATCCGCGGGGTGAAGTTGAAGAAGAAGCGGGATCTCTCGTGCCTGCCTCGATCAGTTGTGCCAATCGATCGAGCAGGCCATGGAAGCTCGAGGGTTTATGCGGTATCTCTCTTGTCGTTGCCCTTTGCCTTGCGGGAACGGCCACCTTTAGGGCGACGCTCTTTCAGGTTTGTGTTGAACTCTTCCCAGTCGTT
>JBLIMI010000144.1:0-7808 GCA_047638655.1 Minisyncoccia bacterium
GCTACAACCAACGGCGCGGCCTGTCCGATGTCACTTCCCCAGTCATCTACGACGGCGTTGTTTACATGTTGAAAGAAGGCGGAATCATGACCGCGATCGACGCTGCCAATGGAGAGATGGGCAAGCAGGGCCGAATTGGAGAAGGGGATGGTTACTACGCGTCTCCGGTGGCTTCGAACGGAAAGTTGGTCACTGCCAGCAAGAGTGGTCAGCTATCGGTCATCAAAGCTGGAGTCGAGTGGGATGTCCTTTCGACCTTGCAGTTGGAGGAGGAACTGTGGTGCACCCCCGCACTGGTGGAGGGCCTCGTGATCGTTCGCTCTCAGAAAGCCCTCTACTGCTTCTTCGAGGAATAGCGCCTAGGCGCCGTCCGCGGGATCCACTAGCAAGACGTGCAACTCTCGCGGGCCGTGGACGCCGACGACGAGTTCAAGCTCGATGTCGGCTGTGCGCGAGGGGCCTGTGATGAACGTGAGCGTTGGAGGGGGTGAGTCAGCGAAGCTGGCGAGCGCCTCGCCCATTCCCCTCCTGATGTCGCGCGCGAAGAGCAGCGCAATGTGAACCGGCGGGACCAACGAGGCCAAGCGGTGACGTTCGACGCTGGAGTCCAGCCCAAGGGTGCCGGATTCGGCAATGGCGAGTTGGGCGCTGGTGAGTCCCGCTTGGGCATTAAAGAGTGGCCCGCGTTCTTCACGACTCGTCGGGAACGGACTTGGCTCCAGCCATTCAATGTCCGGTGCGGCTGCGCAGAGTTCCCGCAAGTGAAGGGAGTCCGAGCGTGCGATGCGGACCAAGTCCAGTTCACGAACGAGGTTGCCGAACGCCTGCCCGGCCAATTCCAAGGACTCGACCCGGTGCAGATGGCCACCAGCAAGGAGGACCTGCTGCTCGAAAAGATCGGCGAGCGTCTGACCCGGCAACAATTCGCCGTCGACTCGGGGCACGAAGTCGCCGGGAGACTCGGGCTTGGCAGGATCTTCGCGCAGTCGCGCGCGAATACGATCCAAAATTTGATCACGTGAGCTCACGGGCGCGATTCCTCTTGGGCTTGCCATAGCTGGCGGAAGGAACGCTGCGCCGGTGGGCGCAGATCCCGGGCGGCTGTCCATGCGGCGAGGGGCGGGACCAAACGCGACAGCAGGGCGCGGGTCGCAGGCCACCTCAGGAACGGTCGTGAGAGCTGCAACAACCACTGCAAACACGCGTAACGTTTTGGGCCCGACATCAAGAAAGCCCAGACCCCAAAGCCGCTACGTTCCAATTTAGATGATCCAGGCCCATCGCCACTCTTGATCTCGGAGCGCAGACGCAAGAGCAAGGCGGGCAAGTCAATCCCCACAGGGCAAACATCGCGGCAGGAGCCGCAAAGGCTGGAAGCAAAGGGCAATTGGTGCGCCGCGTCGCCACCACGCAACATCGGGGTGATGACGGAGCCAATCGGCCCGGGGTAAACCGACGCGTAGGCGTGCCCGCCGATCTCGCCGTAGACAGGGCAGACATTGAGACATGCGCCGCAGCGGATGCAGGCCAAGGCCTCGCGCGAGAGAGAGTCCTTGAGCATCGTGTTGCGTCCGTTGTCGAGCAAGACCACGTGCAACTCCTCCGGGCCTTCGCGACCTTCGACTCTGGGGCCAGTGAATATGGTCTGGTAGCTCGTCAGGCGTTGGCCAGTGCCGGACCGAGGCAGCAAGCGCAGAAAGGTGTCCAGGTCGGTCAGCTTTGGAATCACTTTCTCAATCCCGATCAGAGCCACGTGCACCTTTGGAAGCGACGTGCAAAGCCGGGCATTGCCTTCGTTCTCGAGCACGAGAAAGGAGCCTGTCTCGGCGATCGCAAAGTTGGCTCCGCTGATGCCCATGTCCGCCCGTGCGAATTCGTCCCGCAAGCGTTGGCGAGCGACCCCGGTGAGTTGCACGGGATCGCGACTGTGCTCGACATCGAGTGTCCGCGCGAATAGCTCGCCGATCTCATCACGACTCTTGTGAATGGCCGGAACGATGATGTGCGAAGGAGCTTCCCCGGCGAGTTGAATGATGTACTCGCCAAGGTCGGTTTCAATCACCCGGTGACCGCGAGCTTCTAGATACTCGTTGAGTCCGGTCTCTTCGGTGGTCATCGATTTGGACTTGACCAGGGTCTGGGCATTCGACCGAGCAGCGATGTCGGCGATGATGTCGTTGGCCTCTTCGCTGGTTTGTGCCCAGTGCACCTGGGTGCCATTGGCTTTGGCATTCTGTTCGAAGCGCTCCAACCAATGGTCGAGGTTGGCAAGTGTCGCTGCCTTGATCTCTTTGGCGTGCGTGCGCAGTTCTTGCCAGTCGGGCACGCGCTCTACGGCTTCGCCTCGGCGCATGTGGATCAGGCTCGTCGCGTGACGTAAAGCCTCCCGTTGCCCATCGTTTCGAAGCGCGCTACGGACGTTGGCCGGAAAGCTCTCGAGGCTCGGAATGGGGTCTCGGGCGTCGGGGGTCATGTGGCTGTTCCAGCCAAGACCTCTGCCAAGTGCAGGGTCCGCAAGGGGGATTGACGCCGCGCCAGGCGTCCTTCGATTTGCATCAGGCACGAGACATCACTGGAGATCACCGCCTTCACACCCGCGCTCTCGAGGGACTCGAGTTTTCTATCGAGCATGGCCACGGAGAGTTCCGGAAACTTGACCGAGAAGCTGCCGCCGAAACCGCAGCAGCGTTCTGCACCGTCATCTTCGATGAGTTCGAGGCCCATGACATCGGATAGCAAGGCGCGCGGTTCGCTCTTGAGTCCTAGATCGCGTAATCCATGGCAGGCATCGTGCCAACTGACTTTGGCGTCGTAGCTGGCGCCGAATTGGGTATGCCCCAAGGTGCGGACGAGGAAGGAGGAAAGTTCGTGGCAACGGCTGGCCACCTTGGCAGCCCGCTCCAGCCAGTGGGGGTCCTCGGCGAAGAGTTCGGGCCAGTGCCGAGTCATGGCAGTGCAGGAGCCAGAAGGGAGAACGATGGCTTCGGCATCTTCGAAGACTTCGATCGCGTGGCGAGCCACCGTTTGTGCTTCGTCGTGGTAGCCCGAGTTGAAGGCCGGCTGGCCGCAACAAGTTTGGCGAACATCAAAGCTTGGCTCGCACCCGGCTCGACGCAAGACTTCCATGGTCGCTAGACCGATTTGGGGCCGAAACTGGTCCACGAGGCACGTGACGAACATGGCTACTTTCATCGCAGGCTGATTGAATCTGATCCTTGCGGGTCTTGGAAGCGTTTTCGGTAATCAGATGGACGGCTACCGGTCCAGCGCAAGAAAGTGTCCGAAAAGGCGAAGGGGGAGGCGAATGCGATGCACTCTGCCACTTGTGCAATAGTCAGTGCTGTCGTCGTCAGCAACTCTGCGGCATGGTGCATGCGCAGGTAGGTGACGTGCTGGATCGGAGTCCGGCCCAGCGAACTCGTGGTGAGCCGCCTCAGGTGCTCCTTGCTCATGCGAGCCCGGTTCGCAAGTGACTCGAGCGTCCAATTCTTTTGAAGACTCTGCTCCACGGCCTCCCAGACGACTTGCAGCCGATCTTGGCCTCGGAACGACTGGGCAAAGCCCGATACGTAGCCGTGCACGAGATCGGTCCATTGGCGCAAGGAATGGGGATCCGACGCGGAGTCCACTTCCGCTCGCAAGCCTTCGAGTGCTGAACGTAGCGGGGCGGCGATGAAGGCTCCCACCGCTGGTGCGTGGACGGAGACGATGGGGCGCGCGGCGGGGGCACCTTGATAGCGCACCCAACAGAACTTCCAGTGCTTGCTGCGCTGGGTGCGTATAGCATTGGGAATGAACGGCGGCTGAACGCAGGCGAACCCAGCGCCAAGCTCCCGCCAGTCGCCATCGATCAAGACTTCTCCCTGTCCTTCGAAACAGGCGAGGAAGAAGGCGCCGGAGAGCTTCAAGCGCACGATCTCCATTGGATGCGAAGCGTGCATGATTCCGCAGTGTGTGATGTTGTGGCGGGCGAGTTCCAAGCAGATCGGCGCTCGCTTCAACCAGTCGCGGGCGTCTGTGTCGCTGGACCGAACCACGTGAGCCCGGGTCTGATGGCCGAAAATGTGTTTTTCGCGCACTGTGGGGGGGTCACTGGGCATGCCACCAGAGAGCATAGCCTTCCGAGTTCCCGCAAGCCAGTTTCTCGGAGCTTTGGAAAGAACCCCGCCGGCCATGGATATGGACGGATTGGGTCTATCAGAGGCACGTGGCCCTCGCTCCTGCCAGTCCAGGGGAGCGCGCGGCTTGTTGATTACTGGATCGCAGCCGAATCTAGCCAGAATGAGGATTTGACGTATTCGGGTGGATGCTCGGTATGGACCTCCTGCGCCCTGCCAAGGAGAATAATGGACTAACACGCACTGCCGATTCTCCAAACACTCAACTGGCGATCCCATGGCGACCCTTGCCGTACTCGGAACTCTAGACTCGAAGGGGCATGAACACCTCTTCCTTGCGGAGCGTATTCGCGCCCGGGGACATTCAGCGCTGATGATCGATGTCGGGACGGGTGGAGCGCCGCAGGTTCCTGTGGATGTGACCCGCGAAGAGGTGGCCGCCGCAAGCGGACTTGACCTCACGCCTTTGCTTGAACGGGCGGATCGGGGAGAGTGTGTTTCGGCCATGGCAAAGGCAGCGCCGGTCTACTTGTCCAAGCTTCAGCAAGCCGGTCGCATCGACGGTGTGATCTCACTGGGCGGAGGGGGTGGAACGGCGATTGCGACGGCCGCCATGCGTGCCCTTCCCCTGGGCTTTCCGAAGTTGATGGTATCGACGCTCGCCAGCGGAAACACCGCCCCCTATGTGGGCAATCAAGACATCACCATGATGCCCAGCATCGTGGACGTGGCCGGGATCAATCGCATTTCGCGAGTCGTATTCACGCGCGCCGTGGGTGCGATCTGCGGCATGGCTGAAGAGCAGGTGACCCAGCAGGACGAACGCCCCATCATCGTGGCGAGCATGTTCGGCAACACCACCGACTGTGTGAATGCGGCGATCCCTGTGCTCGAAAGAGCCGGGTATGAGGTGCTCGTGTACCACGCCACGGGTACTGGGGGCCGCGCCATGGAGGCCTTGATCGCCAGCGGAATGGTGGCCGGCGTTCTCGATCTCACCACGACCGAGTGGGCGGATGAGTTGTTGGGCGGCGTGCTCTCGGCCGGACCCCAACGATTGGAGGCGGCAGCTAAGGCGGGCATCCCCACTGTCGTCGCGCCGGGCTGCCTGGACATGGTGAACTTCGGCGAACGGTCCTCTGTACCTTCGAGGTACGAGGGCCGCAATTTGTACATTCACAATCCCCAGGTCACCTTGATGCGAACCACCCCCGAGGAGTGCGCTCGACTCGGAGAGGTCTTGGCAGGCAAGGTCAATGAGTACCAGGGCCCGGTCACGGTCATGTTTCCCCGTGAAGCACTGAGCGTCATCGGCGCTCCGGGGCAACCTTTTCACGATCCGCTAGCCGACCAGGCTCTGTTCGAGTCATTGAGCCATCACTTGCGCGAGGACATCGAGCTCCTTTCGAGCGCTTGCCAGATCAACGACCCCGCTTTTGCGACCTTGGCGGCAGAGACGCTGCTTGCCAAGTTGCGTACCCACACTTCTTGAAGAGCCACGTCATGCCCAAGGTAAAACACTACGGAGTCTTTCAGTTCAAGGACTCCACAAGTCCGCAGGAGATCGAACAGTGCTTCGCATCCATGGCCTCCATGGTGGGCAAGATTCCTGGCTTGATTGACTTTGCGAGTGGCGCTTATGACAGCCCCGAAGGATTGAACGAGGGCTATGGCCACGGCTTCATCATGACCTTCGAGAGCCCTGCGGCCCGGGACGCGTATTTGCCGCACCCGGTACATGAGGAGGTCAAGCAAGTGG
The DNA here is from genome assembly GCA_047638655.1 of Minisyncoccia bacterium. Classification (GTDB taxonomy): domain Bacteria; phylum Planctomycetota; class UBA1135; order UBA1135; genus JABACD01. Next base: position 5,878 of record JBLIMI010000144.1, read on the forward strand.
TGGTCCCACACCTCGAGCGTCTGGTCGTGTTTGATTTTACCCTCTGATTCCAAGTAGCTATGCACTCCAACACACTCTTCTGCTCACTTGCTTTATGGACCGCGCTGATACTCGGCGGAGGAACCTTGTACGCGCAGGAGAATGGCGTGGCCTTGTTCGATGGGGAGACCCTGCAGGGTTGGGAATCGAAACCAAGCGACAGCAAGTGGTGGACGGTTGTGGATGGTGTCCTTCGCGGAGGTTCGCTGGAGGAGAACATTCCTCACAACACGTTCCTGGCGACCCAGCAATCGTTTCACAACTTCGAACTGACGCTCTCGATTCGCCTCGCAGGGTCCGGCGGTCTCGTCAATTCGGGCATCCAGATTCGCAGTGTTCGCGTAGAGGGCAGTTCCGAGATGCGCGGCTACCAAGTGGATGCGGGCGACGGCTGGTGGGGCAAGCTCTACGATGAATCACGACGCAACCGGGTCATTTCCGAGCCCGTTTCCGCTGACGAGTTAGGCGCGGCGGTGAACTCTGATGGCTGGAACGAGTACAGGATTCGAGCCGAAGGACCACGTATCAGGTCCTGGATCAACGGCGTCTTGGCCCTCGATTACATGGAGGTCGATGGCCAGATTCCCCTCGATGGCCACATCGGTATTCAGGTGCACTCGGGCGGCCGCGTTCAAGTTGAGGTCAAGGACATTCAACTCGAAGAGCTACCCCCGACACCCGGTGCCATGACTTGGCGTCGTTGGGACAAGGCGCAGTCGGTCTCGAGCCAGGGATCAGCGCCCATTCGCAACGCGCAAGAGGAACTCGAGGGCTTTCACGTGCTCGAGGAGTTCGAGGTGGAGCTAGTCACGGCTGATCCTCTCGTGAATAAAGTGGTGGATATCGCCTTCGACGATGGAGGTCGCATGTGGGCGATCACCGCCGTTGAGTATCCCATCGATGGCAACGAGTCCGATGCTGTCGCGGAGCTTTATGAGAGCGGCGGCAGGGATCAAGTCCTGGTCTTTGACGAACCCTGGAAGAGCGGTCCGCACACGCCGAGAGTCTTCGCGGACGGCCTGTTCATTCCGATGGCTATTCTTCCGCGAACCCATGACGTACTGATCGGCATGGGAAGCAACATCTTCAGTCTGCATGATGACGACGGAGACGGTCGAGCGGACCGGCGCGAAGTGATTCTCTCTGGCTTCGGAATTCAAGATTCCCATCTGCTACCTCATCGCTTTGTACGTGCACCGGGAGACTGGGTGTACCTGGCACAGGGAGCGTTCAATTCATCGCAAGTGCGGACCAAGAGCGGCGAGACCGTTACGTTCAACAAGTGCAAGCTGGGACGCTTTCGCACGGACGGTAGCCGTTTTGAAGTAGTCGGTGTCGGCCTCAACAACATCTGGGGTTTTGTGCTGGACCGGCTAGGCGACAAGTGGATTCAGGAAGCGAACGACTTGGGGTACCCGCTCATTTCATTCGAGCACGGTCGCAGCTATCCCGGCATCGGCATGGAGCGTTTCCACGACTACTCTCCCTGGCACCCTTCGTATGCGACGTTCAGCATGGGCGGCACCGGGCTTTCGGGTTTGGCGTTGTCTCAGGATGCGAACGGCTTTCCGGCGCCCTGGGATGAGACGTTCTTTCTCGCGAATCCGATCATCAACGCAGTGCAGTCCGTTCGAGTGAGTCGCGATGAGAACGCACCCAGCGAGTTGAAGATGGAACGCGTGCGGGACCTAATGACCTCCGAAGACAAGAACTTCCGTCCGGTCGCCATTCACTTCGGCCCCGACGGGTGTCTCTATGTGGTGGACTGGTACAACCCGATCATCTCCCACAACGAAGTGCCCCGGGATCATCCCGACCGTGACCGCAGCAGCAGTCGCATCTGGCGCATTCGTCATCGCTCTCAGGAACGTCAGGCGCCGATTGATGTGGCC
>JBLIMI010000145.1:0-7803 GCA_047638655.1 Minisyncoccia bacterium
GCGAAATCGTCACAAAAGGACTTCTGCTGAACAAGCAGGTGCACATGCAACCGGTATGGGGCCTGGGCCGGGCTGGCGAACGCGGCTTTCGCGATTGGCTGGCCGAAGAACTCGAAGTCGAAGCGACGAGTCTTCTCTCCTGGGAAGCAATGGCCCACGACGTCCAACCCTGCGCCATCGTGGGTGCCGACCACGAACTCATCAGCGCGCCGCGCATGGACAACCTGGCCTCCAGCTTCAGTTGCCTGAATGCTCTGCTGCGTGCGGCCAACTCGAACGATGAACTTCAGTACATCCCGGTGGTGGCCTTGTTCGATCACGAGGAAGTAGGCAGTGGATCCGCCACGGGCGCCGCTAGCCCCATGTTGCGCACCCTGCTCGAACGCACGGCACTGGGACGCGGTGGCAGCCGCGAAGACTTGCATCGGGCGATCGCCGACTCGCTGTGCGTGTCCCTCGACATGGCCCACGCCACTCATCCCAACTATGCGGAACGCCATGACCCCGATCACCACCTCGCCATGAACGAGGGTCCAGTGATCAAGGTCAGCGCCAACTTGCGTTACGCCACGGAGAGTTCCACGGAAGCTGCCTTTGAGCTCGCCTGTTTGAAGGCAGAAGTTCCCATGCAAAAGTGGGTGATGCGCACCGACCTCGCCTGCGGTTCCACCATCGGACCGATCACGGCCCAGAACCTAGGCATGGCTTGTGTGGACGTGGGCAACCCCATGCTCGGCATGCACTCCATCCGCGAGACCGCGGGCGCTGACGACCCGGATTACATCGAACGCGCCTTGCGCTGGATCTTGATTTAAGATGGCATATCGTCGCGTTTTCCAGTCGGGCCTCACCCTCTGCCTATTGGGGCTGAATGCCTTCGGGCAGTCCGGGGGCATCGAGATTTTCTCGGGAGAGACCCTCTTCTACGATGGCACCCGCATCTCCCTCGCCCACCTCTACGAGCAGGGCACGGACCTCTATCAGGGCTCCGACAAAGCGCCCAACCCAGACAACCGCGAGTACAGCAAGCAACGGCTGATCCTCGGCTACAACTACGGCCTGAATGCCCGGCTCACGATTGGAGCGCTAATGCCCGTGGTGGATCCGGAACTGGGGAGGGACAGCGGACAAACTGGGAGCGCTGGACTGGGGGACACCACGTTCTTTGGAAAATGGCGTCTCTACACCCACGACCGGCCTCAAAATTCACGCAATCTCTCGTTGGTGTTCGGACTCGAAACGCCAACGGGCAGGACAGGGTCCGTGCCCCCGCAACCAGGCAGTGGGTCCTGGAACCCATTTGCCGCCTTCGCGCTCACGGAGGACATTCGACGCTGGCGCTACGACGCGGTCGCGCTCTTCAAGGTGAATACGGAAGGGACGGGTTCCCTGGACATGGGCGACGAGCTCAGTCTCTCCGCATCCGTGGCGTACCGCTACCTGCACCGGCCCTATCCGGGTGCTTCCAACTCCGCCAAGCTGGGTTTGCTCTGGCAATCCCAGGGGTCCGCGAACACCCATGGGATGGCCCATGACAATTCGGGATCAGAGCGCTTGTACCTGCGCCCCTCTCTGGGCTTTCACCCCAATCCCGCCATCGACATTTCCATCTCCTTCGACCTGCCGCTCTCCCAGCACTACAGCGGGACGCAGCTCGGGGAAGACTTTCGAACTTTCTTTGCGGTGGGTTACCGCTTCTAATCCGATCCATGAATCGTCACCTCGCCTTGATACCGCTACTCCTGCTTGGAGCCTGCGCGACGCCCTTTGATTCGAGCGCTCCGGAGGAAGTCTTTGCCAAGGTCTGGATCGACTTCCACACATGAATCTGAAACGACAAGGCTTATGGTCTCGACCTAGCCTTGCGACGCCTGGATGGCGTTGAACACGTGAGTCTCGACACGATTGAACAGCGCGCGCTCGTCTACGTGGGCGATGAGGTGCGACTCGAATTTGACGAGTATAGTCGCGCCTCCGATTCTGCGGCCTTCGAGGTGGCCGAGATGCGATTCGAAGCCCGGGGCGAAGTGCTCACCGGTGTCTGCGAGCGCTGCTCGGAGTCCCACTGGATTCTCCAACTGGAAGGCACAGAGCAGCGCTTCCACCTCGATCAAGAAACAGCACCGTCAAAAGGTGTGATCTGGATTCGGGCCAAGGTCGTGGACTGGGACGAACCCTTGCCAACTGTGGAGATCTTGCCAACTGTGGAGATCTTGCCAACTGTGGAGATCTTGCCGACTGTGGAGATCTTGCCGACTGTGGAGATCTTGCCGACAACGGACTCCTGAGACGTCGCAGGGAAATGCGGATCTAGGGAGGCTGTACCAATTTCGGGCAGTTGGCTCGTCAATCGGGCAGGTGGCTCAGCCGTCCAACTCGTCCTTGGCCACGCCCCCGACACAATAGTGTGATTTGGGGAGTTCACGCACGAGCACGCGAATGGAGGCGCGCGGCACATCTAAAGTGCTCTCCACCAAGTCCGTGACTTCGACCATGAGGCGTTTCTTCGTGGCCAAATCACGTCCCTCGAGCAGCGTAATGTCAATTATCGGCATTCCTCAAGGCTACCACGCAGGCCGGCTCGAAGGGTTGCTAGAATGACCGGCCTATCAGCCCCCCCCTGACTTAATCGAGATATGCAAAAGGGACACTCAGACGTCACCACTGATGGGATCCGCATTCGTGTAGGAGCCCAATACATGCCGAACCAGTCCTCACCCGATGGGCAGCGCTTCGCGTATGCCTACCGCGTTCACATAGAAAACGTCGGTAATTCCAGCGCCATGCTCCTCACCCGGGAGTGGATCATTCTCGACGCCAACAATGACCAAAATGTCGTTCGCGGCCCTGGAGTGGTCGGCGAACAGCCCGATCTTCAACCGGGGGAACACTTCGAGTATGTAAGCGGTTCCGCATTGACCACTGAATGGGGCACGATGGAGGGTAACTTCCACTTCATCCGCAAGGATGGACACGAATTCGATGCGGCCATTGGCCGTTTCTTCCTGACTCCCTCGGTCGAACCCATCGGCGCCCTCGACTGAGTTTGCCACACAGTCCGGCGTCCATCGCATCCCATCCCCATGATGTTCTCCCAGCTGCTCGTCCTCCCTCTGCTCCTCGCAGGGTCACCTTCGCTGGCGACCGCCAGCGGCGAATCCGACGCCAGCGCTCTCGCCAGTGCCCTGACTGCGGTCCGTGAGGACAGCTACCGCGCTGACCTGCACTTCCTCGCCAGCGATGCCTTGCGAGGACGCAACACCCCCAGCCCTGAACTGCGCATTGCTGCGCTGTACCTCAAGAATCGTGTGCAGCGGCTTGGATTTCAGCCGGGCGCCAAGGACGGTTGGTTCCAGGACTACCCCTTGCACAGTTATCATCTGGACGTCGAGAGTTCCTACGTGCGCGCCAGCACGCAAGATGGAGACATCCAGTTCACCTTTGCGGAGGACTACTATTTCCTGAAGCCCACGCACGCTCAGGACATGAATGCGAGCGGCAGCATGATCTGCGTGGGCAAGGGCTCCAAGCGTTCCCTCACCGGTCTCGATCTCGAAGGCAAGTGGGCCTTGCTGCTCGACACGGGCAAAGTCTCCCGCAGTGGCGCCAAGCGCTGCTTTGAAGCGGGCGCAATTGGCGTGGTGGTGACGCCAGGACCAAGCTATTCGGAGAGCCGGGGAAGTTACGTGGATCGCTTCCAAGATCGTTCGGACAATCTGCTCTCCCCTAGCACGCCCAGCTTTAAGCCTCGGGGTGACTCGAAGGTGGAGGGCCCGATCGTCATGCTCAAGCCGGAAGCCGCCCTTCGGCTCTACGCGCTTGCTGGCACGCCTCTGGTCGAAGGCGCCCCCGAACCGGGCACCGAGCTTTCCCTTCAGTTGACTGAGCAACGCAGTATCGCCAACGAAGATGTCATGGTCAGCAATGTCTGCGCCTTCTGGCCGGGCTCGGATCCCGAATTGGCCGGACAGACCATGATCATCTCCGCCCACTACGACCACATTGGTGAACGCAACGGAGAGATCTACAACGGCGCGGACGACAATGCATCAGGCACTTGCGGCTTGCTCGCACTTGCGGATGCGCTCGTCGCCTACGGCCCGCTCAAACGCTCGGTCTTGTTGCTCTGGGTCTCCGGCGAGGAGAAGGGACTGTGGGGTTCGGAGATTTGGTCGAAGTCCCCTTGGTTACCCAATGACTCGCAGGCGGTGCTCGATCTCAACATCGACATGATTGGTCGCACGGAGGATGACGAACTGTACATCACCCCCAGCCGCGAGCACGACGCCTTCAACTCCGTGGCCCAGGTGGCTTACGACCTGGCAGAACGGGAAGGTTTCGGGGAACTTCAAAAGCAGGACGAGTACTGGAGTCGCTCGGACCACATGAACTTCTACCGTTTCCTGGACATCCCGGTCGCGTTCCTGTCCTCAGGGAATCACCCCGACTACCACAAGCCCACGGACACGCCGGACAAGATCAAGACGGAGAAGAGCACGCGCATCGTGCGCCTCGTCTTCCGGATGCTGCACGCTTTGCAGGAAACCGACCTGGGTTTGTGAGCCGCCCTTGGAAGAGAGCTACAACACTCTCGGTGGACCCCACCGTCACGAGATCGACAAGATCAAAGGCTCGCGCTTCCTGGGTTTGGTCATGCCCCTTGAGGACGAAGCGCAGGCCAAGGAGTTTCTCCTGCGCTGCCGCAAGGAGTTCCACAGTGCACGCCACCACTGTTCCGCCTGGCGTTTGCGCGCTGCGGGTGGAGAGTTCCGTTACTCCGATGATGGAGAGCCCAACGGGTCCGCGGGCAAGCCGATTTTAGCCGCCATCGATGGCCGCCAGTTGGTCGACCTGGCCGTGGTCGTGGTGCGTTGGTTTGGCGGCACCAAGCTCGGGGTGGGCGGTCTCGTGCGCGCCTACGGTCAAGCCGCCGCAGACGCCCTCGATCAAGCGCAAACGAAAGTCGTCGTCCTTGGCAGGCACTTTACTTTCCATCACGGCTACGAGGTGTCCGGCCCGATTGGCGGCCTGCTGAGCGAATTTGACTTCGAGCCTCAAAGTGCGATCTACGGGGCCGACGTACAGTTCGACCTCGAGATCCCCCTGGCGCGCTGCGAAGCGTTTCTGGCTGCCTTTGTGGAACGCACTTCAGGTCAGGGTCGCGTTGTCGAGCACAACGGCCCTAGCCGGGATTGACGTTTACTCCCGACGCACGATGACGTGGTTGGGAAGTTCGTTGGGATTGTCCTCCAACGGGGGAAAGTTAGCTGCCAAGACGCCGCCGATGGCTTCCACGGCCTGCTGCAATCCGGACTGCAGCTCTCCCCGGCCCACGCCTTCAAGAACGGAGTTGCGCGCCTGCTCCCAGAGGTGCTCTTCGACCTTGGCGTCGATGCCCTCGTCGCCGAGCACAATCACCCGTCGTTCAAAGAGTGAGACGAAAAGCAAGACTCCGGTGCCCTGTGAAGTCTTGTGAAGGCCGAGACCAAAGAACTCTTGCAGGCTCTGCTCCTGGGCCATTTCCGTGGCGCGTTCCTCGCTCACCAAGCCCCGTCGATAACCGGGGAGCGCCAAGGCCAAGGCCATTCCAAGCGCGCCGAATCCGAGTTGGATGCAGAAGAACAGAGCCGGTTGTTCCCAGGGCATCCAATGGGCAGCCAATGCACTGCCCAACACAAGCCACAAGAGTCCGCTGATCCAATGAGCCGCGGGGTGCCGATCAGAGCGCTCCACGACCACCACGGCGATTTCACCGTTGGTCTTCTTCTCTGCTTGCTCGATCGCAACGGAGAGTTGCGCGCGAGCCACATCGTCCAGAGTCGAGGCAGCCCGGTAGCGATCGGCTTGCAGCACGCCCTGGATCAGACGCGAGATCAGCAGCAAGGCAATCAAGGCAGCCCCCGCCAGACCGATCCACTGCCCGATGGGAAGCGTGGCGCTATCCCAAGTCTCCCCTGAGGCCGGGAGCGTGTTCAAAGTCATCATGCAAAGAGTGTTCATTTCACCAACCCCCTGAAGCGCCACCGCCGGAGAATCCTCCGCCGCCACCAAAACCGCTGAATCCGCCACCGCCGCCACCGCCGGAGTGAAAGCCACCGCCGCCATGCCGCGAGCCGGACATGGATCCCAATATCAGCCAAGGCAAAATGGAACCACCGCGGCCACTGCGACCGCGCCCGCGGCCGATGAACATTAATAACAACACCCGCATGAACATCACGCTACTGCCCGCGCCACGGCGCGAGCGCCGGCTCCCGCGACTGCGCTCAATGGGGCCATAATCCCCGCCGATGGCGGAGTGCATGGCCTCGACGCCCAGTTTCAGACCCGCGGCCATGTCCCCACTCTTGAAGTGGGGCGTGACCACGTCACGAATGATGCGACCGCTCACCAGGTCTGTCAGATTCCCTTCGAGACCCCGCCCCACTTCGATGCGCATCTTGCGATCGCCCGTCGAGACCACGAACAGCGCACCGTTGTTCGTTTCGCCACCAATGCCCCAGGCGCGTCCCACTTCCAGGGCGAATTTCTCCACGCTTTCACCGCCCAGGTTGGGCACGGTTAGAAGCGCGATCTCGTGGGTGGAGCCGCGCTTGTAAGACTCCATCAGCGTCTCAAGCTCAGCTTCCTGGCTCGGGCTCAGAATCTCGGCCAAGTCCGTGACCCAGCCGCCATTCTTCGGCACGTCCACTTCCAAGGAAGTAGCCGACACGGGCCCGAGTCCTAGCAGACCGAACAGAAGGATCGAGTAAAAGATCTTCATGGCGTGCTAGCTATTGGTCCTCGCTGAAGTCAATGGTTGGCACTTCCCGTTCAGCCGCTGTGGCCGGCTCCAGTTGTGGCATGCGCTCAAAACCAAAGAAGCCTGCGACCAGGTTTCCGGGGAACTGACGCAGGACGGTGTTGTAAGCCTTGACGCCCGCGATGTAGTCGGTGCGCGCCACGGCGATTCGATTCTCCGTGCCCTCGAGTTGAGACTGCAAGTCGCGGAATCCCGCGGTGGCTTGCAGTTGAGGGTAATTTTCGGTGGTCATCAAGAGACGTCCGACAGCAGCGCCTAGCCCCTGCTGGGCTTCGAGGTACTTTTCTACGCTACGCGGATCCGAACTGGCCTGGGCTGGAATCTGGATGCGCCCGACCGATGCCCGGGCCTCGGTCACGTCGGTCAAGACGGTCTTTTCAAAGTCCGCGGAGCCTTTGACCGTGGCCACCAACTGCGGAATCATGTCGTTCCGCCGTTTGTATTGGTTGTCGATGTCGCTAAAGCGCTGGTCCACGGTCTCCTGGTTGTTGACCATGCTGTTGTAACGGCCAGCGACACAGCCGCCACCGGCGAGGACCACCAGCACGAAAGCCGCCAAGACGATCAAAAGGCCGCGCGCAGCGCCACAGGACGCAGATCGGGGAGGAGTAGAGAGCTTCAAAACAGTTCCTTTGCAGAGGCCAAAGATGAAATGGGGACGATGCGCGCGGAGTATGCCCTTTCCTCCACCCCATTCACCTCATTTCGCTCCTCCTTTGGCTCGGTCCCGGGGGCAAGAGCGCTACACTGCGCCGCTGCTGCTCCGCGCTGGGGGCACCTGAGTCCCCATCAACAAGAAAGAACCGATGTCTGACGCCTCGAGCCTGCCCGAAAATCCTCTCCTCGCCCCCACTGGAATCGCCGACTTCCAGCACTTCCGAGCCGAACATGTGGTGCCCGGCGTGCAGGCCATGCTGCGCTGGTCGGAAGAACAATTGGTCGAGCTGGAACAGGAGTCCTCCGCCACCTGGGATGGCATCGTGCTGGGACTGGAGCGTCTC
>JBLIMI010000146.1:0-7784 GCA_047638655.1 Minisyncoccia bacterium
ACCCGCGCTGGAAGTGGTGTCGCAAACTCCAGAGTCGTGCAGGGTGGCTCCCAAGGCATGCATGCTGCGCATGGGAAACTTGCTCGCGACAATGCCCATGGATCCGGCGTAAGCCAAGGCCAGGATGTCTTTCCCCGGAAGCGGCGACACCCGTTCCACAATGCGATCCAGAGCCTCCTCCCAACTGGCCTCACGCAGTTGCCCGTGCTCCCGAACGTAAGGGGTCAGCAAGCGGTCTGGGCTGTGAACCAACTCGTGATAAGAGGACGTCTTCGAGCACAGGGCTCCACGGGAGTAAGGGTGCTCGGGATTGCCGCGCAGTCGGATCAAGCGACCGGCGGCATCGGTTTCAGCCAACACACCGCAGGCGTCCGGGCAATCCAGGGGACAAGTCGTCGGGTGCAGGGTCATGCGAACTTCACCGAACAGACTTGCAGTTCGCGACACTCAAGGGCACACACGGCTACTCCTCGCTGGGCTTCATGTCATCCACGACGCTAGGCCGGCGGCGACGTGCTTCCTGTGCAATGTCCGCCAGAATCCCAGATCGTTTTTCCGTGAGGCGATTACTCCCATCGAAGACCAGCACTAAGCCATTCAGGTCTAGGTTCAAGTCCTGATAATCGAGAGTCGCCGAAAGCTCTTGGGCCAGTGGAATACTCAGGTTGGCGCCCCACTCCGTTCCTGCGTGCCAGCCCCAGGCGAGAGCCACCCGGTCGGAAGGCTCCTCCCATACGTAGAGCGGCGCACCCAAGCGCTCAAGGCACTCGGTCATGGTCGCTTCGGGATCGCACAAGTCCTCGTGCGACGACTCAGGGACCGGCCAGTGAATCTGAGTCCTACCCCACAGCAGACGCAGGCAGGACGGAGTCAACAGGACCAGCGCCAGTGTCCCCATTACGGTACCGAACCGTCTCACCGGTCTTCCCAGGGCATTCTGTACTCTGCACTGTCCGCAGCGAAGGTGCCACCGATGTGCGTCAAGCGCCCGGACTCATCAAAGAAAGCCCAGATGCGATCCTGTTGGGTTTCCGTGTTCGACAACACGACCACGATGGGCCAAAAGGCCGCCGCTTTCTTCTGAGTGTGATCGTAGCGCCAGGCGGACCGCTTCCCAAGTTGCACCACGTCGGCAGGAGCACCGAGTTCGCGCAGGACATCATCCGCGTTGGACTTGCCTGGTTCCAGGCGGCCATAGGCGCTTTGATTGATGGGGGGATTGATGCGCTCGCGAGAGACGAAACAGGAACTGCTGGTCACGCACAGGATGGCCGCTGCCAACAAGAAGAGACGATTGTTCATGTGGCTCAGAGTACGGCTTTCGAGCCGTCCAATTCCAGAAGCTCCTTTTCGAGAGCCGTCATCCAACGCTCGAGGCCTCCGCCGGAGGTGGCCGCAGCAATTTTTTTACGAGGGAGATCGCCGAGTTCGATGCGATCTAGCCAGCCCGAGATTCGGTTCGCGAGGTCGGAAGCCTTGGGACGCGCCGGACAGACTTCCCCCTGTTCCGGTGACTGGATCAAGTCCGCCGCGCCCACTGAACGGGTCACGAGCACTGGAGTTCCCGTCGCCAACGCTTCCATCACCACGAGCCCCGAGGTGTCACGGCGACTCGGCAAGACGAGCAGATCAGAACCAGCCGCCATCACCAGCGGATCCATCTCTTCGGTAACGTGAATGCGACTCTCATCGCCGATCATTCGTCTTGCACGAGTTCGCCAGCGCCGCGCGTGCTTGGGCCCTGCGATCACCAACCGCCATGGACGTTTGCGCAGCCGGCTCAAGGCCTTGAGCAAGACCGGCAGACCCTTGAGCTTTGGGTTGCGGGCCACAAAAGTCAAGATGGGCAAGCCCTCTGCCCAGCCGCAATTCTCGAGCATCTGCTCACGCGCTGCTGTCCGAGCTTCGATGTGAAACTGTTCTAGATCGAGGCCATTCGGCACCACTCGCAAGCGGTTCGCGCAAGTCGGATAGAAGTCCAACATCTCCTGACGCACCATGGAAGAGACGCAAATCACGCGACGGGCGCCTCCATCGGCAACGGCCGCGCGCTCGAGATCGAGAAAAACTTTGTGCCGCCCAGTCCTACGTTTGCCCAGAGCCTTCAAGGTGGCCGCGTGGGCACCCCCATGGGGCCAATAGAAATCAACCTGCTCCAGGTGGCGAATCCCAATCGTGAGGTCGCACTTCATTTCCCGGGCCGCATGGGTCAACGCTCGTGAAAGACGCCGCTCACGGGCACTGCGGGTCAAGCCATGGGTTTGAACGGGCACGAAAAGTCCCGGCGCAAACTCACCAGGAGTAGGCCCGCTCACACCGAACACAAGAATCTCGTGGCCGCGTGCCTCCAGCCAGGCAGCAAAGGTCGCCAGCGCACGTTCCGCTCCTCCTCGTCGTGGATCCCAACGATCGATGAGGATGCCAATGCGTCGCTTGTGTGTATCGACAAATTCACTCACGCCCCAATCCTACGGCGAGAGCAGAACGCCACGCGCAGCCCAATCTCAAAATCAGGCTGCGCAGGCTCCGATCATCACTCGCTCAATGACTCGCCCAGCCGTAAGTAGGTGGCGAACCTGCCCGCATGCAATTGCCCCCGTTCGAGGGCGCCTCGGACGCCGCAATCGGGTTCGTGCAGGTGGGAACAATCCCTAAACTTGCAGTCATCCACGAACTCTTCGAAGTCTGGGAAGTATTGCGCCAGGTCCTTGCGGGTGACCTGCCAGAGCCCCAGGTTTCGAATTCCTGGGGTGTCGATCAGGCGCGTTCCGTTGGGAAGGTCCACCAGTTCCGATGAGGTCGTGGTGTGCTTGCCCTTGCCATCGAATTCCCGCCCACTGCCTGTTCCTCGGCCGCGCTCCGGATCGAGCGTGTTCAGTAACGCGGACTTGCCCACGCCACTGTGGCCGACGAAGACACAGGTCTGCCCTTCGAGGGCCAGAGCCAACTCGTCGCCCCCCTCCAGAGTCTGCGCAGACGTCCAAAGCACCTCCACACCGAGTTCCCGGTAGACCGCCAGTTGGTCCTCCAGGTCCTGGCGCGCAGCAGCACTCTCCACCAAGTCTGACTTGTTGGCACAGATCAAGGGCCGCGCACCGCCACGCTCGATGGCGATCAGGAAGCGGTCGATCAATCCCGCCCGCAAGTCAGGCTGACGCACGGCCGCCACGATCACCGCAACATCCACGTTGGCCGCCAACACGCGTTCGAGATTCGGATTGTGGGGATCCGGTCGTGAGATGACCGAGCGACGGTCCTTGATGCTCCGCAAGCGACCGAAGCCTTCGGATGCGGGAGCGAAGCGAACTTCATCCCCCACCGCTGGTTGGCCCGCCGCCCGCGCAAACTCCACCTCGGAGACGGCGCCATCTGCTGCCCGCACACGAAAGGCGTTGCGAGCCACGCTGATCACGGTGCCTGCGCTGAGATGGAGGTCATCCTCCACCTGCTGCACGTTCTCCTGACGGGCGGCACGTAGCACACCCTCCAGATCCGTTTGCGACTTGGAGCGCATGCGTTCCGCGGGCGCCGACTCTTCGTCAGGGTCCTCGTCGTAGTGCTTGTGCCGGACTTTCTTGGAGCCCTTCTCGCGGGACCGTTGCTTGGAAACCTCCTTCAGGATTTGGCGCTCCTCTCGGGATCGCGTTTTCTTGATCTGTCGCTGAAATGAGCTCTTGATCGATCGTTTGTAGTTCTCGTCCAATGGATTCGTTCGTTCTGGATGGAATGGGCCCAGGCCAATCTCAAGAGCGCGCGTCGCGCCGATGGAATTCTGGCCAAGCCACGTGTGCAAAAAGCGCACTCCAGCGGATCGCAAAATTGCGGACAGACCTCTGGCGTGCGATGAATCGAGGTGACTCCCACCCGCGGCTCGAGGAACTTCGTTTGTCGGTTCCGCCTACTGACGGCAGAATTGGCCCCCCGCTTGGGGAACCCGGAAACGATCTAGTCTCGGAGCGAAGTGAAAGCCAGACGGGCAACGGTCTTCATTTGGAAGTTCGTCATAACGTTGGCTCCTGTTTCTCTATGGGTCATCCGGCCCCCGAATCCGATCGGGGAAGACACGGGCCGTGCGCCCGAGTCGTGCAAGCCAGATTAAGCACAGTCGCCCATTTCACCAGGGGGGAAATACGGGATGGTCCTCAGCATTTGCAGAATCGCGCTCTTCTAGTAGCCTAGGAGGCGTATTAAGCCTTGTCCCGGGATCACAAGGCACTCTTGCACCTCGCGCCCGTGCTCGCCTTCGGCCACCCCCGGCCGACCAGAACTCAACCCGCTGGTTCGTCATGAAACTCCTCGATTACTTCGCCATGCCCCGCTACCGAGCCATGTGGAGCGACCCTGTACGACGGGTTCGCACCCTGGAAAGCTTCGGCATGACCGAAGACGATGGCGGCCGTGACCTCTTGGCAGCGGCCAAGCGCGTCAGCGACCCGGAGTTGCTGCACCACATCGAACGGCACGCCAAGGAAGAGATGATGCACGGGGAGCTCTTCCGGCGGCGAGCCGCGGAACTCCGCGCGGAGTCTCAGGCCAACGGCTCGATTCGTGAGGATTACTCGGACAAGTCCAGCGACATGCTACGTGCCCGGGACGTGGAAGTGGACGGCCATGGTTTCTACGACGGCAGCATGCTCGACTCCATGGGTGAGGTGGCCTATGTCGCCATGGTGCATGTGGTTGAGAAGCGCGCCGCGAACACCTTCGAGCTGCACATGAAGTGCATCGGAGATGACGAGAAGACCCGGCTCCTGTTCGAACGCGTCGCCAAGGACGAGAAGTACCACATTTCGTACACCGGCAAGATTCTCGACAAGTGGCGCAAAGAAGGTCGTGACCGCGAGGTGCAGGATGCCATCAAGGAAGCCGAGCGCTCCACATTCCTCGGATCCTGGAAACGGCTCGGATTGCGCTCGGGCGCCGGCTTCGGCAAGGTCCTGCTCTACGTTTGCTATTGGACAATGATCGCACCTGTAGGCTTGCTGGTTCGTGGTCGCAAAGGCCCCGCAGGGTTGCAGGACCCGAGCGGCGATGACGCTGCCCGGCGCAACGTAGCCAGCCAGTACTAGGCGTAGGAATAGGCTCCATGAAATTGCTCGGAATCTCTGCGTTTCATCGCGACTCGGCGGCAGCCCTGATCGTGGACGGCGTCCCGGTGGCATCGATCCAAGAAGATCGTTTCACAAAACGCCTTCAAGACGAGGCCTTCCCCACCCGTGCCGCCCGCGCCTGCTTGGCCCACGGCAATTTGCAAATGCGCGACCTAGATGGGGTGGTCTTCTACGAAAAACCCTTGCGCAAGTTCGAGCGTGTGTTGGCGACGCAACTCGAGGCCTTTCCGAAGAGCGCGAAGTCCTTCTCGCGCAACATGTTCATGTGGCTTGGAGATCGGCTGTGGATGAAGAACCGGATCGCGGATGAACTCGAGTTCGAGGACACCTCCAAGATCTACTTCACCGAGCACCAAATGGCCCACGCGGCTAGCGCGTTCTATCTCTCGCCACACGAGCAGGCGGCCATCTTGACCATCGACGACATTGGCGAGTGGGCCACGACGGTTCTGGCTTCCGGTTCCGGCACTGCGATCGACGTGCACTCGGAAGTGCGCTTCCCGCATTCGATCGGGCTCTTCGTCTCCGCCATTGCCCAGTACTTGGGGTTGGAACCCGGCGCTCAGGATCATCAGTTGGAGGCGCTCGCTGCTTACGGGCAAGCGCGCTTTCTGGCGGCCTTCGAACGCCTCCTTCCGAGAACAGGCGATGGGAGCTTCGCGGTGGAACAGAGTTACTTCCGTTACAGCTTCGACCACGAGCGCCTCTTCACCGACAAGCTGGAGGATCTTCTGGGGCCTGCACGGATCGCCACCGCGCCCCTGCGCTTCAGTTCCGAAGACTCCCGAGATGCAGATGTGGCTTGCAGTTTGCAGGCCGTCATCGAGCTGCGGGCCCTCGATCTGTGCCGCAAATTGTACGCAGTGGCCCCATCACGGGCCCTGTGCTTTGGGGGCAGGCTGGCGGACAATCGCGGACTCTGTGCCCGCATCTTGGCCGATGGGCCCTTCGAGACTCTATTCGTGCCGCCCTGCCCCGATGACTCGGGCGCAGCTTTGGGGGCCGCGCTGTACGTGCATCACACCCTACAGCCCCAGTCAAAACGGGCCGCGGACGCGAACCCCTTCCTAGGGGTTGCGATCGATTCGCGCCCCGAGGAAGGTGCCGTTCAAGTGCAAAACCCCGAGGCCCTGATTCTGGAGCGCTTGCTCGCCGGCCAGCGACTTGCCTGGGTCCGCGGACGTTTAGAACTCGGCGACCGCAGTCTCGGCCATCGCAGCTTGCTCGCCGACCCGCGACCGGAGAACGCGCGCAACCTGCTGCTGCAAACCGTTCAACACGCGGAGCCTTTCCTTCCCACTCGCCTAGCCGTCCCTGAAGAGGCGGCCGCGGAGTATTTCGAGCTTCCCAGCGGGGGAAGCGCCTGTGTGCGCTTCGCCAAGTTGTTCGTGCCCGCCACGGAGAAGCTCAAGCAGTTTGCCCCTTCTGCCATCCGCCCCGATGGAAGCGCCTGGCCGCAGATCGTTCGCGCCGCCGATGACCCGGCCTTTCACAAGCTGCTGATCGAGTTCGGCAAGGCCACTGGCGCGCCCTTGCTGCTGCATGACACGTTTAGCCTGCGTGGCTCCCCCATCGTGCGTGTGGAGGGGGATGCCCACGACGCCTTCCAGCGCAGCTCCCTCGATTGCCTCGTGGTCGAGGACCGGGTCTACGAGCGTGCGGAGGCCAGGTGACCCTAGCGCACGCCGTCAAACACTAGAAGACCGTGTAGACGAAGGGCGCAACAAAGGGCACGGCCTGAAGGAACACAAACAACACAGCTGCGGGAAGCAACAGCAGAACAATCGGAACCATCCACCAAAACGGGCCCTGCCACAGGCCACGAATCAACTCCACGGCGGTTGCGGTCCCGGTCTTGACTGAACTCATCCATCTGCGAATCATCGGTCTCTTCCTGCGGTCATTTGGAGCTTGCCTTACCGTTCCAGAATCCCTGCGAAAGGGCACCAGGCATGGTTTCAGCTTAGCATAGATTCTTGCAGTGTTCGGTTGGCTAGGCCTCCTCCGCTCTCAATCCAGTCTCCTCTCCAAGCGCCCCATGGCACTCAAGCCCCCCTTTTGCCCTCGCTGCCTGATCTCTGTTGCCGGATTGGACGAGTGCCCCCAGTGCTCGCTCCGCTTTGAGCTCCGCGGCGGAGTGCTGGACACGATCGGCTCGTCGGATCGCGGCCAACGGGCGGGCGAGGTGGAGGACTTCTATTCCGTCAATCCATTCCCAGGCTACGGGTCGGGGGACACTCGCGGCACGCTGCTCGACCGTTCTCGCCGCGCCCATTTCGTCACCTCCCTCGACGCCGCTATTCCGACGAACGCGCGTGTCCTCGAGTGCGGCTGCGGTACCGCCCAACTCAGCGCCTTCCTCGCCATCGCGGGTCCCGGCCGAAGCGTGATCGGTGTGGACGGCTGTCGAGTCTCTCTCCAGCACGCCGATCAGTTTCGCGAGCGCGAGGGCATCGACAATCTACAACTCGTGCGCGGGGACCTGTTCCAGTTGCCCGTGGAAGAGAATGCTTATCAGGTCGTGATCAGCCGCGGGGTCGTTCATCACACACCCGATCCCGATGAAGCCACCCGCCAGGTGGCCCGTCGCGTGGCCCCGGGGGGTGTGTTGGTCCTGGGCTTCTACGAAACCTGGGGCCGGGCCGTGCACTGTGCGCGCCGCGCTCTGACCAA
>JBLIMI010000147.1:0-7749 GCA_047638655.1 Minisyncoccia bacterium
GCGGCCCGCACCTGGAACTCTCCGAGGTGCGGGCCGCTGTTGTTGTTTTGAAAGCTCGCGCTTACTCCACGTCCCAGCACTCGCCTGCATAAATCAGGTCCTGAAGGGTGCCTTTGCCTCGTTTTTCGATCGCGGCGCCAACTTGGGCGTTGATCTCCTTGTCGAAGATCATACCGGCAGTGGCGTGCATGATACCGATGGGAGTGGGCAAGTCAGGATTGTGGTCCAGCAGGCTCATAGTGAAGGCGGATGCAGCGGATTGACCCTCCGGATTCCATGTGTCAGCTTCGCTCGCGGGGCAACCCGCAACGGTTCCGCCTTCCCACTTCAAACCCTTGTCGCTCTCCTTCCCGTAGATCATCGGCTGTCCGGGCTTAAGATCGATCGAGTTGTCATCACGGACTTTTTTGTCCGACACATCATCGAAGGCACCGTCATTGAAGATCACGCAGTTCTGGTAGATCTCGATGAACGACGTGCCCTTGTGGGCAGCCGCCGCTTTGAAGATTTCCGCCATGTGCTTCAGGTTGGTGTCCAACGTGCGCGCGACGAATGTCGCGTTGCAACCCAGGGCAAAACTCACCGGGTTGAACGGCCGGTCGACCGATCCCATGGGAGATGTCTTGGACTTGGTGCCTTCGGGCGAGGTCGGCGAGTACTGACCCTTGGTCAGACCGTAGATCTCATTGTTGAAGAGCAGGATGTTGACATCGAGGTTGCGACGCAGGATGTGCGCTAGGTGGTTGCCACCGATGGAGAGTGCATCACCGTCGCCGGTCACGATCCAGGTCGACAGATCCGGGTTAGCGGTCTTGACGCCTGTCGCAACCGCAGGTGCCCGTCCGTGGATGGTATGGAAGCCGTAGGTGTTCATGTAGTACGGGAAACGGCTCGAACAACCGATCCCACTCACGAACGCGACATCATCCTTGGTATAGCCCAGGTCCGCGCAAACGGCCTGAATAACGTTCAAGATGGCGTAGTCCCCGCATCCGGGGCACCAGCGAACTTCCTGGTTGGACTTGAAGTCCTTCTTGGTCAGTGTTTCTGTTTCAGACATCTCTATTGCTCCAGCAGGCTGTTGATCTTGCCGACGAGTTCGTGGGCTGAAAGTGGGAGGCCGAGAGTGCGGCCATGCGACAGAAACTCGACGCTCTGGTACTCACCGCGCAGCAGGCGAGCCATCTGGCCCAAGTTGATTTCAGGAATCAGGACGCGCTTGAACTTGGCGAAGATTTCGTCGAGTCCGTTGGGTAGAGGCCAAACGTGGCGCAGGTGAATCTGGCTGATCTTCTTGCCGCTGTTGCGTATTTGCTCGCAAGCCTCGGTGATTGATCCGTAGGTGGAACCCCACCCGAGGACCAAGAGTTCGCCGCTCTCCTCACCGGACACTTTCGGTGTAGGAATGCTGTTGCGAATCCCCATGACCTTGTCCTGGCGAGCATGGACCATGTACTCGTGGTTTTCCGAGTCGTAGCAGACGTTGCCGGTCAGGTGGGCTTTTTCCAAACCGCCAATGCGGTGGGCCAAGCCTTTCGTTCCCGGAATGGCCCAAGGCCGTGCTCCTTTCTCGTCACGGGTGTAGGGCAAGAACTCCTCGCCCTCTTTCGCCACGGGGCGCTTCACCTTGAACTTGGGAAGGTCTTCCACTTTGGGAAGCTTCCAGGGCTCCGCACCGTTGGCGATGTAACCATCTGTAAGCAGAATGACCGGAGTCATGTACTCGACCGCGATCCGGCAAGCTTCGATTGCGCAATCAAAGGCGTCTGCGACCGTGGCCGCAGCCAAGACCGGGACCGGCGCCTCGCCATTGCGACCAAAGATGGCCTGGTTGAGGTCCGCTTGCTCGGTCTTGGTGGGAAGTCCGGTTGAAGGGCCACCGCGCTGCACATTGACAATGACGAGCGGCAGTTCGGTCATCAGCGCCAGACCCAAAGCCTCAGTCTTGAGTGCCATGCCGGGTCCCGATGTTGTCGTGCAAGCCAGCTTGCCCGCGAAGGAGGCGCCAATCGCAGAGCAGATGGCTGCAATCTCGTCTTCCATTTGGACCGTGATCACTCCGTAGTTCTTGTGAGCCGCCAGGGTCTCCAAAATGGTCGTTGCCGGAGTAATCGGGTAAGACCCACAGAAGAGCTCCAATCCCGCGCACTCGGCACCGGCGATCAGGCCCAGCGCGAGGGCCGGGTTGCCCATGATGTTGCGGTAGGTTCCCGAAGGCAGGTCCTCACACTTCTGAACTTCGAAACGGCCCTGGAACATCTGATGAATGTCCCCGGCGTTGAAGCCAGCTCGCAGAGCCGTGATGTTGGCCGCAGCCAGCTCGGGCTTCTTCTTGAACTTCTGGTTCAGCCACTCTTCAGTCGGCTTGAGGTCGCGGCTGTATAGCCAATACATCAAGCCCAGGGTGTACAGGTTCTTGCAGCGCTGGACGTCATTCTTGGAGAGCCCGCTGTCCACCAAGGCATCGCTGACGCGCTTGGTGATGTCGATCGGGATGACGCGGAACCCATCGAGCGTTCCGTCTTCCAGCGGGTTGGTCTCGAGTTCGGCCTTCTTCAGGTCCTTCTTCTCGAAACTCCCCGTGTTCGCGATGATCAGCCCGCCAGGCTTCAGGTGCTTGTAGTTGACAGCCAGCGCCGCTGGGTTCATGGCCACCAGCACATCGGGTGCGTCCCCGGGCGTGTGGATGTCCTTCGAGCTGAACGCCAACTGGAACCCGGAAACTCCAGCACGCGTCCCGAGGGGCGCTCGAATCTCGGCCGGATAATCCGGGAGAGTCTGCAGGTCGTTGCCCGCCAGCGCGCTGGTGGTCGTGAATTGGTTTCCGGTGAGCTGCATTCCGTCACCGGAATCGCCTGCGAAGCGTATGACGACGGTTTCTGCCTGTTGCAGGGGCAGTTCCGCGCCGATTTCTGTGGAGGTGGTCATATTGGCTGGCCGTTCCGCGCCCTGGGCTTCCCAGGACCGCGAAAGCTCCCTGTTAGGGGTGGGCCTGTGTGGTTCAGTTTAGGGCGAAGCCTGGAACGAGAATCACCCGTGCGGCGGGTGTAGTTGGGACTCGAAACCAAGACAAAGCCATGGATTTTGGCAGCGATTCTAACGACCAATGGAGTCAGGATGAACCGTAGTTGGGGAATCGGTCCAATAGTGGGTGAAGCTGGATGGATTTCCTAGTGCCAGATTCCCCCAGACCGAGGAATGGTCCGGTTGTGAACAGGGCTCTGCGGGACAATTTAGCTTCGCTGCGCTACGCTTCAGGCATGACCGATGCCCGCTTCGCCGCTGCCCTCTCTATTCGCCACGACGGCACCCTCGCCATGCGTGAGGCGGCAGATGCACTTCTGGATGGCCTGGGGGGCCGCTCCCCGGACCTCCTGGTGATCTTTCTCTCCAATCGCCACAACTCGGAATACGAGCAGGTGGCGCAAAGACTGGGCAGTTTAACCCGAGCGCGGGTCCTGATTGGCTGCTGCGCGGAGAGCGTCATCGGCGGCGGCCGTGAGGTGGAGCGCTCCCCCGCACTTTCCCTTTGGGGCGTCGCCTGTGAAGGCTTGGCGCTCCACCCCTTCCGTGTCCAGGCGCATGCCAACGAGGAATGGGAAGCCGAATTGGCCGGCGGAGAGCAGATCGCTTACTCGGGACATCCAGAATTCGGATCCCTGGAGCCGGGGCCCAGTGACAGCTTGCTGCTCTTCGGGGACCCTTACTCTTTCCCCATGTCCGACTACCTCGAGAAGCTTCACCGCGAATCCCCTGGCCTGCTGGCCACGGGCGGCATGGCGAGCGGCGGCCAGGCTCCCGGGGAGAGTGCCCTATTCCTGGGAGGCAAACATCTGAACAGCGGTGCCGTCGGCGTACGACTGCAAGGCGGCATCGAACTCACGAACGTCATCAGTCAAGCCTACCGCCCCGTCGGCACTCCTTGGGTCATCACGGACTGCAAGGGCAGCCTGGTCACCCGCTTGGGTGGGAAGAGCGCCTCCAAGGTGATGATGGAGACCATCGCCGAACTCTCGCCCAAGGAGCGCACCCTGTTGCAATCGGGACCGATGTTGGGGGTCGCCTGGGATGCGACCCAGGGAGACTTCGATGCATCTGACTTCCTCGCCCACCCCATCCGCGGCTTTGCTCCACAGGAACAGGCCATCGTGATTGTGGGAGAAGTGCGGCGCGGGCAAACGGTGCAGTTCATGATTCGAGATCCGCGCACGGCGGGCACGGACTTGGACAAGCGCCTGGAACGTCATGCCGGACCGTCTATTTCCGGTCCCGGTCATTCGGGCGCTCTGCTTTTCACCTGCAACGCGCGGGGAAGTCGCATGTTCAACGAACCCGACCACGACGTGAAGCGTGTGGAACGTCATCTCGGAGACGGAGTTCCTATCGCGGGCTTTTTTGCCCAAGGAGAAATCGGTCACATCGGTGACCGCTGCCAATTGCACGGGTTCACCGCCTCGACGGCGATCTATCGCGCTAGCCAGTCTTAGGGCCCGCGGCAGGCCTCTACTGCCCGCTCAACAGCACTCGCAAGCTCTTCGCGTAGATTGGAGAACTGCCCACCAGCGCACCGTCCGCATCCAGCACATAGACCCCTGGAATCGGCGGCAGCGAGCCGTCCGACAGAATCGGCCCACGCAACTCATCCATGCGCACGCCGAGCATGCCGCGGTACAAATTGTCCCGGAAAAAGTACGCATGGGGTCGACGTAGTAAAATGCGGACATAGTCCTCACTGGCCCGCAAGACTTCAGGATCGTTCAAGTGGGTCGAGAGTGCACGACTCTCGAAGCGGGTGGTCGGTCATCAAGTCTCCGCGCCGGAGAGCCCGACCATGACCTTCTTCTTTGTGGCGCGCGCTTCTTGAAGCGCCAACGGCAACTGCCCGGGACCGGCGTACTTCCAGTCAAGGCCGCCGGCAACACGCCGAGCGCCCTTGTCACCGAGCACAACGTCAACCTCCCTAGGTGAGATCTCGCCGGCTCTCTTGAACGTGAGTAGCACGCTCTCGCCTGGGTTGAAGACGCTCAAGATGTCAGCGATGTCGTCCGCGCTGTACAGATTGCTCTGAGCAAGACTCAAGACCACGTCACCCACGCGGATTCCAGCCAAGAAAGCCGCGCTGCCGCTTTCGACGCTGTCCACGAATCGGCCATTGACTCGGTAGGGGCGGGGCAAGCCGAAACTCTGGGCGATCGCCTCGGAGGGGACGGATGTCGTCAATCCAAGGCTGGCACCGGGTAGCGGGCCGAGCCACTTCGAAACTCGCTGCAAGAACGGTTCGGGGGCTTCAAAGTCCTTCAAGCGATCCACGACTAGGCCGTTACTGTCCACGAAGAACACATCAGGAATGGAAGTCACGCCATAGGCCTGCGCCAGTGAAGGAAACTTGTCGAGATCCACCAGGATAATCTCGGCCTGGGCCATGCGACTCGCCACACGCTCATCGTCAAGGGTCTCGTGCTTGAGTCTCACACAGGGCGCACACCACTCCGCCCAAAAGTCGATCAGGATCGGCTTCTTGGCTTCGCGTGCAGCTCGAAAGGCAGCAGCAAATTCGGCGGGAGCATCCACGGGCAAGGGCGCGCTGAATGCACGCGACTCTTCCTCGATCTGAACGACCACGGGCACCTGTTCCACCTCGTAGTCGAGCGCTTCGATGATCTGCGCCAGTTCAGCAGAATTCGTTCTGCGCCCGTCGTAGGTGATCGTCACGACGTCCCGGGCCAAGTCCCAGTGAACACTCTGTGTTGCGGGAGACCCATCCAGGGCCTCGCTGACCTTGTCAGGTCAGCCCACTCATGTTGCCCCTGAATTGGTCTTCAGCAGGCCACTCACATGGAAAGCCACCTGCTCGCCGCGCTCAGCCAAGTCCCCCGTGGTCTGCATGGGGTCCTGATCGAATGGCGCCTCAATTGCATGGCATGCAATACCACACAGCGCGAAAATCAATGCCAGGTGATGAACTTGTCTTAACATGGGGTTGCCCGAATCCGTGTTCGGGCTCGTGTTCCAACGATCACTGCAGACTACGTCATGCACATGGCATTGGGACGCGGCCGCACCGTGATTTTGAACTCTTACTCACTGAACACGCCCCGGCGTCAAGCGACAGCGGTTCGCTCAGCTTCTCCAAACCCGGCCAACATGTGCTGTACGCGACATCTGATCGTGTGTCGAGCGAGCACGGCATGATAGCCACGCTGTGCGATCTCCCGCGCTTGTTCTGGATGTGCGAGGTAGTGCTGCACCTTCTCTTGCAACTCCTGCACCGATCGATAGCTCTCGATCTCGACTCCCAAATCAAACAACTCAGCCAGGGCCGCTGAGTGCTCGGCAAGCACGAATCCACCACAGGCGAGGATGTCGAAGATGCGCATGGTGACGATGCCGTTCTGATACAACCGACCGATGTCCACATTGATGGTCGATCCACTGTAGATCAGTGGCAATTCCGTGTCGTGCAGGGCCGGGCCGTTGAAGCGAACTCCATGGGCCTCAAGCTGACTCCAGCCCTCATCGCCCCAGACAACGGGACCATGCTCTCGCAGGCAAGCCATGTAGTTCAGGCGCTTCTCGGCAGCAGAAATCTCCGCCAAGAAGAGCACCGGATCACTCCAACCCATGCTCTGACTGTGAGCGCGAAACCCCGGGAGCGCTTTATCGAGCAGGTCCGGAAGAGAGTAGACAGAGAAGTCTTGCTGCTGGGCTATGACCAGATCGCGCATCACGTGACGCACCCGTTCGGGCGATCCAGCTTGCCAGACGGCGCACTGTTCGAGAAAGGACTCCGTGAAGGCCTGCACGTTGCGCATCAGGCTAGCGCCAACGAATGAGACTCTTGCGCCGTAGCGCTCCAGCTGGCCTTCGTCGAGCACTTGTGGTTGGCGTCGATTGGGGTCAGCAGCCAAGGGCAAGTACTCCACCTGCGAATAGCCCGCGTTTCGAAACGCTTGGATGTTCTCCTGGCGGTAGGTGTACAGATGCGCTCGTGATGAGGGAAACGCCAAAGCTCTGGGCTCATCCATGGCGGGATCAATTTCCCAGCACATGTAGTTGACGCCGCGTTCCTCGCAAAACTCGGCCAGGCCGTGCACGGAATTGATGCCGGCAACGAGTTCCGGTTGCCAGCACTGCAAGGCCAAGTCGATCTCCTCCTCTGCCAGACACTCTACGTCCAGCGACATGACGGAGTACCCCTGCTCGCGCAAGGCATCCGCTAAGGAGTCGACGAAGAGTGTTCCCGTGCAGACAAAAGCTCGACGGCTCTGAATGCCATCCTGAACGAGAACGCGTTCGTTGGTGTATACACGGGCGAGTAGCGGATGCAAGACGCGGGGACCGTCGAGTCCATCGTGAACCAAAGGTCCGAGTTCCGCATGCATGGCAAATCGCAGGCGATCGCTCTCGAGCGCGTGCGTCCAATCCCAGAGCGAAAGTGCTTGGCGCAACATCCAGGGGTCCCGTTCCCAGGCAACGATGTGCGCGCCCGGCGCGCGCTCCAGCAAAGCGCTTAGAAGCTCTCCGAGACCAACGCCAAAGAGCAAGAGCGTTCCATCGAAGGCCGGATCGATCTCCTCACAGGCCGTTGCGATTTCTTCGGCGCATAGGGTGGCAGGAAAGTTCGTTCCTCGGTGACACAGAGTCCACTGGCCGTGGTCATCCCGGAACAAGTGCTCCCCATCCGCAGGCCAGTGCAGCCGTTGGGCCAGTTCGGGCTGCAACGTCGCCAAACAAGCCAAGCTCTTGGCG